>JACNKV010000121.1 GCA_014381855.1 Fidelibacterota bacterium
TACACGAATATTAATCGAATCAACCATTATGACCCTAATACGGAAGTCCTATTTGAAAACTTATTGAATAGTGGTCGTGGCATTATTAATTACACCGGTCACGGCTCTGCTACAGCATGGTTAAGTGGTGCGTATATAACTAACACTGTTGTAAATGACTTACAAAATGATTTCAAGTTGCCTTTCATTCATTCGGTTGCATGCCTAAATGGTGACTTCATTTCAACAACATGTTTTGCTGAAACCTGGCTTCGTGCAACAAATTCATCAACCGGAGCTCCCACAGGCGCTATTGCAATGTATGCTTCTACGATTAATCAGAGTTGGGCACCACCTATGCGTGCACAAGATCATTATATAGATTTGTTAGTTGGTTTTGACTATTCTGAGTTAGAATCGATTGATCAAAAAAATACAATTGGCGGTCTCTGGTTTAACGGCTCTTGCAACATGGTTGATTTATATGGTGATGACGGAATGATGGCAACCTGGACTATCTTCGGAGATGCATCGCTTCAGGTTCGAACGGATACACCAACACCAATAAGTATAGTGCATGATGGAATTATGTATGATGACGAGAACACTTACTATGTTTCAACCGGAGTCGAAGATGCCTTAGTTTCCTTATCCCGTGACGGTGAAATACTTGCTTCAGGATATACAGATGAATTTGGAGAAGTAACACTTCAATTGGATGAACCTCAAATTGAGCCAGGGTTGGCAATATTGACTGTTAGCGCATTTAATAAAATAACCGTCGTTGAAAATGTTAATGTAGTCAGAAGTATCGTCTTAACAAATCGTCGTTTAAGTGATGATTACAATTTAGGCGGGACGCTTACTCTTGATAATGTTGATACCCCTGGTGACGACTATCCTGTAATATATTCTGATGACGAAACGCCATTAGAGATTGAGGACGATCAACAATATATCGCAACAACAACTCAACCTTTATTGGGTGCAAATGATGAATACAAACACATACAATGGAATGAAAGTCCAACAGATTATTTAATGGAAGTTGAACATATATTTCAACCTGATCAAACTGAACTTAAAGCATATTTTGAAACACAATCTTCCGCCACAATTGAAGTGAATCATCCCGTAGAATTGGAGTTGCATGATCCGTGGTATGCTTATATTAACATTGGGGAATGGATTCAACCTGATGAATTCCTCCCATTAAGTGAACTCACAACAGACGGTACCTATTCCGTTTTTCTGGATCAAAACCCCTATTTTAATGAAGATAATCCCATCTACTCCCTCCGTGGCCCACTATCCTATAATACGATAGATGAAACATACGAGTTTTCACATTGGGCTGGTTCAGGTATTATATTTGAGAATACATACAGTAATGAAACAAAAGTGGTTTTTCTATCCGAAGGCGCTACCGTTGAAGCTCATTACTCTGCTTGCTACCACAATACTTCAGATTGGAATATCGTAGGTCTTCCAAAAATTGTTGAGGATTCATATTATCAGACAATATTCCCCAACTCAATTTCCGGTACGATGTATACATTTGGTGCCGGTTATCAACAAGAAGCGAATCTCGATATCGGTGTGGGTTATTATCTTCGCTTTTATGAAGCTGGAGTAAATTGCATCACTGGTATTCCATTCACCGAAATAACTTTGGGCTTATCGATCGGTTGGAATATGATTTCAGGAATATCTGAAACCGTACCAGTAGAAAATATCTTAGACCCTGATAATATCATTATTCCAAATACGTTTTATGAATATATCGATGGGGGATTATATTTAACAAACCAGATGATCCCAGGCAAAGGCTACTGGGTACGTACATACCATGAAGGCGAGATCACGATTACCAACACTGCTCAAACAGCTGGTGAATTTGTTAACCTTATGGAGAACGCCAACTGGGTAAAATTCACCAATGACACCGGTAAAGAAAAGAAAGTGTATTTTGGTGTTGACATACCTGAAGAAGACCAACTCAGTTACACATTACCGCCCTTACCTCCTGATGAAGTGATGGTACAGAACTTCATGGATACACGATTTACAAACGGGAAAACGTATACAGAGGATGTGGGAACAATAGAAGTAAGAAACACCGACTACCCACTCACTGTGGAATACGGTATTCTGAATGATAACGGAGAATGGGAGATAACAAGCAATGCTCCAAAACGCATCAACGAGACTGAAGAATACGGAGACATCGGCAGAGTGAAGCTACATCGCACCGGAAAAATAGTCGTTGGCCATCCGATTAAGTCATTCACCATCCGAAAGACTAACACGAATAATCTTCCGACAGAATTTGCTTTACGTCAAAACTATCCGAATCCGTTTAATCCGGTAACAACCATCGGGTATGATATTGCCGAGTCAGGCAACGTACGGATTTCCGTCTATGCACTGACCGGACAACGAATCAAAACACTGGTGAGCGGTTACAAAGAACCGGGCAGATATGAAGCGACATGGAACAGCACGGATTCGAACGGAAATCTGATGCCAACCGGTGTATACTTTTACGCTATTGAAACATCGACGTATACAGCGACGAAAAAATTGGTGTTGATTAAGTAATCTTGATTAAAACATGGTTTGAAAAGAGGGGTCTTAGCCGATCCCTTTTTTTTTCACTATACAATATGATTGGATGAATTATTCAGACTAAAGTCCTAATTTCCACTTGGTTATACAAAGAAATATTACAAGGATGCTCATGAAAAACTTAGTGTTGTTCATGCTGGCAATATTGCTGGTGGGTGGCTGTGACACAAAACGTGAATCGATTGGAGGGGATAATGAAATTGTTGTTATCACTGCTCCGGAATCAAAACAGATGATTGGCTCTGTGTTGCGAGCTATCTTCACCGATACGGTGTTTACGCCACAGCCTGAACCGGTGTACGAACTCAAATTTGCAAACCCTGAAGGATTTACAAAACTTCAACGACAAACAAATTTAGTCATTGGCTCTATCGGGGATGATTTAACAAATCCGGGAACAAAACTGGTACACCAGTTGCTTGGGGAAGAAAAATTTACCGAAACACTTGCCGGAGATCAGCATATTATTTTCACAAGGGATCAATTTGCAGGAAACCAACTGTTTATGATTATTAGTGCTGCGTCATTAATCGATTTCGAAAAAGAGATCACAGCTAAATCCAAATGGATTCGAAAAACGTTTGATGAAAAATATGAATCCCGACAAAAAAAATACCTGTTTGGGAGCACGCGACAAAAGAAAATTGAAAAACGATTCTTATCAGACTATGGTTGGACTATAAATATTCCGTGGGGGTGGGTGATTATTAAAGAAATACCGGATTCAAATTTTGTGTGGCTGGGGAGAGAAATGCCGTATCAGTGGCTGTCTGTTCAGTGGGAGGATGGTTTGACGACGCATGATTCTTTAACTGCTGCAGAAAAATTATGGCAATATCCTGAATCTTTCTACAAATCGATTCGCTTTAATTCCTATAAATATTCGATGATGGAAACGAGTTTTAATCATTGGTCAGGCTGGAAGGCTGTCGGTATTTGGGAATCGATTGAAGACGCACTTGGCGGTCCGTTTGTTTCGTATCTGTTTTATGACGGAATTACTGACAGAACGTATAAAATAAATATGATTGTACATTATCCGCAGAAAGAGAAGACGGTGTATCTTCGACAACTTGAGTTAATTGCAAAATCATTTCGTGTTATTGAACAATAATTGATGAATAGAATCCTCATCACAGGAGCAAGCGGACAGTTAGGTTCTGCAGTTACTAAGCTGTTTATCGGAAGTTATGACATCCTGCTTACTGATTTTGTTTTCCCCAAAGATGGTAAATCACGTTTCGAAAAAATGGATATCACTGATGAAAACTCTGTTCGGAAAACCATAAAGAAATTTCAGCCGGACATTATTTTGCATTTGGCTGCCATGACGGATGTGGATGGATGTGAGTTAAATCCTCAAAAGGCGAATGACGTCAATGTTCGGGGGACGAAAAACTTACTGGAACATTTTGACGGGAAATTTGTATTCATTTCCACAGATTATGTTTTTGACGGAAATTCCGGTCCTTACTCAGAAGCAGATACACCGAGCCCAATCAATGAATACGGGAGATCAAAACTTCTTGCAGAAAACATTGTAATGGATTCCGGGAATCCATGGCTAATTGTGCGGACAAATGTTGTGTATGATTACACTGAAAATACACAGGCAAGTTTTGTCAAGTGGGTTGTAGATTCTCTACGAAATGACATACCGATTCTCGTGGTAAACGACCAGTGGAACAATCCAACATGGACAGTCGCCTTAGCTTCTGCATTGATAGAGATGATTGAAAAAGATTTTTTGGGTGTATGGAATTATGGTGGTGCTGAGTATATCCACCGGCTGGAGTTTGCGAAAGAGATCGCCAAAGTATTTGAGTTGAACAAAGCGTTAATTTCACCATGCAGAACGCAAGAACTTAACCAACCTGCACCACGTCCATTAAAAGGCGGATTATCTACAAAAAAGATAAAACATGCAGGGATTGAACCATATCTTCTGAGAAAAAGTTTGGAAGAAATACGTAAAAAAATGACCTTATGAAAACACTGATTATCTCACCAACCTATAATGAGAGTAAAAACATCCATCGTTTGGTGGAATTACTTTTTTCAATCGATCGATCGTATCATCTGTTGGTTATCGACGATAATTCCCCTGATGGGACTGCAGACATCATTCGTGAGCTACAAAAGTATTACCCGAATCTCCACCTTGAATCACGATCCGGAAAATTGGGTCTTGGCACAGCTTATTGCCATGGATTCAAATGGGCACTTGAGCGAGATTATGAAGCGATTGTCCAAATGGATGCTGATCTCTCTCACGACCCGAATGATGTCCCTAAAATGGTTGCCCTTCTTGATGAGAACGACCTTGTAATTGGCAGCCGTTACTGTAATGGTGTCAGCGTTGTTAATTGGCCGATTCGCCGACTCATTCTTAGTTATGGAGCCAATCTGTATACACGTATCATTACCGGAATGTCTATCAAAGACGCTACTGCCGGATTTAAAGCATGGAAACGAGATACGCTTTCTGCGATTGACTTAAACGATGTCCGATCCAACGGATATTCATTTCAGATTGAGATGAATTTTAGAACGTGGATAAAAAAATTCAAAATCGCTGAGCTACCAATAATTTTTATAGACCGAACAATCGGTGAATCCAAAATGTCAAAACATATTATGTATGAAGCGATATTTATGGTTTGGCGACTACGGTTTTGGAAAATATTCAGATGGGTAAAGTAGTCTACATTATTCACAACGAAAATAACGAAACCGACGCGTAATCGATAGCATAAAACATCCGCCTATATCTGTTCTGATTGTCAGTTACAATGTGAAGCAATACTTGCTTCAATGCATTGACTCATTATTGAGTTCTGATTACTCTGGGACGGTTGAGATTATCGTTGTGGATAATCATTCCTTTGATGGCTCTGCCGAAGCAGTAGAGAAGCAATATCCGAAAGTAATTGTGATAAAGAACCAGGATAATCCGGGTTTTGGGAAAGCCGTAAATCAAGTATCTGCCAAAGCAAACGGGGACTATTTTCTCATTTTAAATCCAGATACGATTGTTCAAGAAAATACGCTGTCTGTTTTTGTAGATTATATGGAAGAACATTCTGATGTCGGATTGATTGGTCCAAAAATATTTAACTCCGATGGAACCTTACAGCCTGCAGCCAAGCGGTCTTTTCCAACGATGGGTGTGGCACTTCCAAAATTATTAGGCATTGCTAAGTTGTTTCCGAATTCCCGTTGGGCAAGCCGATACAATTTGACCTACTTGAATCCTGATGAAACGCATCAGGTAGATGCCGTAAGCGGATCGTGTATGTTTATACGAAGTGAACTTTACCACACATTGGGTGGGTTCGATGAACAATTTTTTATGTTCGGCGAAGACCTTGATTTATGTTACAGGGTTAAACAGGAAGGCATGGAAGTTCATTACGTGCCGCAAACCCAGATTATCCATTACAAAGGTGAATCGGTAAAGTCTGCTCCGTACGATAGTCAATACGCTTTTCACGATGCAATGATTTTATTCTTTGACAAACATTTTCACAGCAAGTTCATCACCAGATTTGCCGTTCGGTTAGGAGTGAAGATCAGACGGGTTCTTTCGCAAATTATGGGATGGCGTGCACAAATTGTATCAGTCGGTTTGGATGCGGTTTCTGTACTCATAGCTTTTTCTATTGCGATTCCAATTCGGTTTGCAGATTTTGAACCTGTCATTGTGAGTAAAGGATTGGTTCCGCTAATATATGTCGCATTTTGGTTAGCCGTGGGGATGGTCTTCCAACTATACACACGGTACATTTTATCATATTCAAGAGCCATTATTTCATCGATTGCCGGTTTTTTTATTGCTGTGGCATTTACATATTTTTTCAAACAATATGCATTTTCAAGGCTTGTAATCATTTTAGGAGCTTTTTTTATCACATTTTTAATCCCGGGATGGCGGTTGATTGCACATTTTTTAGCGTCCAGAAACAAAATACCAAGGGTGCGCCAAAAACAAAATTACTTGTTTCGACGAAATGCGCTTATCATTGGAGCCAACAATAACGGTATAAAAATTGCAAAGAATATTTTACGCCGCATCGATATTGATATAGAAATTGTGGGATTCTGTGATGTTGAATTACAAAATGATTTAGAAGCTCTTCCTGTCCCTTTTCTTGGTCGGATAGAAGAAATTGAAAGTTTAGTAAAAACGCATGGAATCAGGGAACTTATTTTTTCCAGCAAGGCGATGAGCTATGAAGATATTATTCATATTATGGATAAAACAAAAGATTTACATCTCATCTATAGAATGGTCCCGCAACATGAAGACGTGTTGCTAAGTAAGTCTTTAGTCGAAGATATTGGTGATTTTTCTTTTGTAAATATTGAGTATACTCTTTTTCATAAAATCCATAAATTTACAAAGCGAATTTTTGACGTAATTGCTTCGATTCTTCTCATGGTTCTCTTTTTACCGGTCCTTGTCTTTTTGGCAATTTATAAAGGAACCAAACGCCACACTTATTGGGGCAAGGAGAGTCGAAGAATAACCGGCAGGACGATAAATGTGCAAAATCGGTTTTTGCAAATCGTTCCACTGCTTTGGAATGTTATCGCAGGTAACATAAGTTTGGTTGGCCCGGTGTTGATTGAGGATAGTCAGCCCGACCCCAATCTCATTTGTTCTCCGGGGCTGACGGGGCTTGATCAGATCCGTGCCGGGAAACTAACGGCGGAGGATCGTTATTTATTAAATCACTATTATGCACAACATCAAGGGTTCACCATGGATTTAGAAATCATCTTAAAAACGGTATTAGGTTAAATGAGTAAATATTACCTCGAATTTGAAAAACCCATTAAGGAGCTGGATGAAAAACTGATTGCACTTCGTGTCAATGTTGAACCGGAATCTGAATCGGCTGAAGAAATTAAACATCTTCAGGATAAACGTGAGAACGTAATCAAAAAGATATTCAAAAAATTAAGTCGTTGGCAAAGAGTTCAATTGGCAAGACACCCAAACCGACCATATTGTTTGGATTATATCCAACGATGGTCGCCGGATTTTCTTGAGCTGCATGGTGACAGACATTTTGCAGATGATTCTGCTGTTATTACAGGGATGGGGAGTATCGATGACCGTCCCGTGATGTATATCGGTCAGCAAAAAGGACGGAATACTAAAGAAAACTTGCACAGAAACTTTGGAATGATGCGACCGGAAGGTTACCGAAAAGCATTACGTGTGATGAAACTTGCTGAAAAATTTCATGTTCCTGTAATTTCACTTATCGATACACCCGGAGCTTATCCCGGGATTGGTGCTGAAGAAAGAGGGCAGGGAGAAGCCATTGCAAAGAACTTACTTGAAATGTCGCGGTTAAAAACTCCTTTGATTTCAGTTGTGATTGGAGAAGGAGCCAGTGGAGGAGCACTTGGCATAGGTGTATCAGATAAAATGCTTATGCTCGAAAATACGTGGTATTCCGTCATTTCTCCGGAAGGATGTGCATCCATCCTGTGGCACGATTCATCCAAAGCACCGGATGCGGCCGAAGCATTACAGGTTATCCCCGAAGATTTAAGAAAAATGGGCATTTGCGATCGAATAATTCAAGAACCTTTGGGAGGAGCTCATCGGGATTATGATACTGCGGCTGATATATTGAAAGCGGTTCTTCTTGAAGAGCTAGACGTCTTAAAAGACGTTCCACCGGATGCGTTTTTAGAACGTCGGATTGAGAAATATGATCGATTAGGAGTGTTTTTAGAGGGAGCATGATTCGTTTCGAATATAATACTCATGTATATTACAAAGACGTTGACCAAATGGGGATCGTCTATTATAATCGGTACTACGAATATTTTGAAGCGGCGCGGACAGAACTGTTGCGTAAAATTGGGATTGATGTTACTACGATTGAAACCTCCGGGTACTACCTGCCGGTGATTACAAGTCATTGTGAATATTTATCCGGTGCGAAGTTTGACGATAGGTTAATCGTTGAAACGGTTATCCGTGAACTCCCGAAACTCAAACTGAAAATTGAGTATGTTGTTTACAGGGAAAAGAATAAAGAAAAGCTGGTGACAGGACACACAATTCACGTTTTTACTGATAAGAACGGAAAACCGGTCAGGCCTCCAAAGGATTTTCTTCATCAGCTAAACAAGGTATTTTAGCAGGCTAAATAATTTAGAGATGATTCCGTTTTGAACAAATCACTACGGTTATTTATTTTTGCACTTTTTTTCCTATATATCGCCCAAGCTACTTCTCCACTTCAATTATTCATAGATTTTACTCCGGGAGGTCAAACCCTTCGTCCTATTCCGGGTGTTTATGAAGGTCCTGTTGTAATTCGAAAAGCAATCATTTTTGATGGTGGGGGAGAGGTTACCATTGATGGAAAAGGCTCCGGGACTGTCTTAACTATCCTTGCCGATAGTACGGTAGTTCGAAATGTACATATCATCAATTCCGGTGAGTCCCATGACCAAGTAAACGCCGGGATTCTCATCGAAGCAGATTACACAGTTGTAGAACGTAATACACTGGAAAATGTTCTGTTCGGGATTCATATAAAAAGCGGTTTCAGTAACCAAGTCCTCCAAAATGATATTCGTTCAATTCAAGCATCACTTACACTTCGGGGTGAAGGGATTCGTTTGTGGAATTGCCAATCAAATATTATTAAAGGGAATACACTGTCTCATGTTAGAGATGTTGTTCTCACAAATTCTCCATATAATTATTTTATCGATAATCTTGTTGAGGACTCCCGCATTGGGATTGAATTAATTTACTCCCCGTCTTGTACGGTAGAAGGAAATATATTCCAACGTAATGAACATGGAATCATCGGACTATATTCAGATTCACTCATGATAAAAAGGAATCGAATACAGCATCAAGATAAGTTGCGCGGAACTGCTTTAGCCGTGAAGGGGAGTTCTCAGATTTTGATACAAGAAAATGAAATATTGGACTGCGCCGTTGGATTGACGGCGAATGCACCCATCTTTCCTGAGAATATTATCATACTTAATAATAACACGTTTGCATTTAATGACGTCGCGATTTATCTCTACGGAGATAGAGGTGGACATGTGATGTATAAAAATATATTTAAGGGGAATTTCCAGCATATGGTGGTTACACATCCGTCTGCGGCCGTAGATAATGATTGGCTGGGGAATTATTGGGATGATTACACCGGATTTGATTTGAATAATGACGGTGTTGGAGACCATCCTTATTCATCCTATCTTTATTCAGAAAGATTGTGGATGGACCGGGATATGGCACGGTTTTTTCGCGGAACTCCCTTACTCGAAATGATTGACTTTATGGAACGGTTAGCGCCTTTTTTGGATCCGCCACTTGTCTTACAAGATGAACAACCTCAAACAAAATATAATAGTTCTGTAATAAACCATCCCGCCGGAAAAACTTCATCGGAAAGGTAAAGTGGTTATAGACTTTGATCGATTCTTAAGCCCACGACTTCTGCCCGCTACATGATAATATTGAAAAGGTGGCCATGCCTATATTCCATT
>JACNKV010000066.1 GCA_014381855.1 Fidelibacterota bacterium
TGTATCAACTGAAAACCGATAACTTCATGAAAACGAAGAAACTGGTGCTGCTGAAGTGATCTGATGTCAAAACAACGGATTATCATTTTGTTTATCACAATGCTGTTTTGTGTTTCAGCACAAAACAGCATAACGGTAACCGGAACGGTAAGAGATAAGCTGACCCATCCCGTAGAGGGAATAACCGTAGCCTATCAATGTGACGGTACGGACGTTATTCTTCCGGTACAGACAGATGAAAGTGGTTACTTTGAGTTTTCGTTTGAGCAATTAGGTATTGATGAGAACACCTTACCAGCGACGATCAACCTGGGAGCAAACTATCCCAATCCCTTTAATCCGGGAACGGTTATTCCGCTTACCACAAACACCCCAGGACAATTTCTTATCCATGATTTGCTGGGGAGACGGGTACAGTCTATTCAAATAACCCATGCCGGGCATTTTACACTAGCCTGGGGAGGAATGCTTAACAGTGGTCTTCCTGCACCAGCCGGTATCTACTTTTATTCGTTTCAGACAGTTGAAAGCCGATTAACCGGAAAAATGATATTATTGGATGGCGGAGGAAACACAGGATTATCACTAACAGGGGATAACAAAACCAAACAGCAAGAACAGCCAAAACAAAGAACGGAATGTGAAAATTACACCCTCTCTTATTCCGCAGAACACATTACGGATATTACGATTGACCTTGGAGAAACCGGTTATACGGAAGATACTGAGATTGCCCAAGAGGTAAACATTGCCCCTCATGGAACTGATCAAAGTTATTCAGTCCATATTGGAGATACGTTGTTAATTGATTTAAATGACGTTATTGATAATGACAGTCCCACTGTTTTTGAGATTGAGGAAAATAATCATTTTATCGAATTAGAGTCGGACATTCTTCAATATATCCCAAATGAGCCTGAAACTTTTTCGATAGAAGTAACAGCGATTGACAGTATGGATACGGCATTAATGGATACAATAATTATTACTGCTCAGGCAGTTTATTGGGACACAACGTCTCATGTGTTCACGTGGGAGATTGACATGTTAGGTTATCACCTTAGTTATCTTCAAGATGTAGCGATTGTGGATGAGAATGATATTTGGGCAGTTGGGACAATAACAGAAGAACCCAACTCACCCAATTTTGTGAGAAACGCCCATTGGGATGGTGAAGAGTGGGATTTTTTTAATGTGATTAGCGGAGCTGAAAAAATAACTTTATTCGCATTTGCACATGATGATATATGGATGACATCCTCTTTACCCATGCATTTCAATGGAAATGAGTGGCATGTGTTTACACCGGACGATGACGGATATCCCATTGGAGCCGGATGGTTAATATCAATATGGGGTAGTTCCTCAGAGGATATGTATTTTGGTGGTTCATATGGATATATTATTCATTATGACGGGGAAACATTTACTGCTTTAGATTCTCCTACCAATGATACGCCAATCGATATAGAACGTATTTCCGGTTCGGCAGATGGAGAATATGTGTTCGCAATTGGAAATGGAATCATAGATTCAGAATTACATTCCATAATTTTAATAATTGAAAACGGACAGGTTGATACTCTGTACCATAATATTGGTGTTATTCCTACGGAAGGAAATATGGGGGCGATATATGACGATGGATTAGATGTGTTTGGTGGTATCGCCTATTTTTCTACAAAAGCAGGGATATGGAAATATAATTATTTAACCGGTGACTCTACAATAGTGGAAGAATTCACTGGAGAATTAGGAACACGTGGAATGGAAGTTCAAGCTGATAATGATATTAGTATATTTCTTTCCGGTTCAGTATTCCTTCATTTTAATGGGTATGATTGGAGATTGGATAATACTCTATATAATCAACTAGGTCTAATGCATACAAGTTATGGCATGGATTTCAAGGATAATTTGGTCATCAGTGTTGGGGTGATCAATGCAGGAGCCCAAGCTTACGCAGCCAGGGGATATCGAAATCCAGGACAAAGAAAGCTCATTAATAATCAAAATGAGAAAAAGGAAAACGCTCATGAATAAAACATTAACAATGATTTTAAGCTTGGTTATGCTGAGTACTGTTTCTGCAGATCCATATGGCTATATATATTTGAATATAGAATCAGGAGTTTTTAATGGCGATCCTTCAAGTCAAGAGGAACATTTCTTAGCTTATTCGCTTGAAGTTGGTGAATCGAATGTCACGGAATTACGGTTGTATTTTGGTGAAACAAACCTTGGAAATAACAGTTATGTTACCATCCGTTCGGTTTATGATAATATTGAACAAATCCATAATACCCAAACACTATCAGAATGGAAAAATACATCTATCTTCTTCAATGGTGATTTACTCGCAGTTGAATTATATGTACATCGGGATGATGTGAATATATTTATAGCATTAGATAAAATATTTATAGGTATAAGCTCAAATGATGTAAATAATGAAAGAAGCATCTGCGGTGAAGTTGATAACAGAGAGCCTTCAAATCATGGCGCAATCGGACGATTGGTTCCCTTTGGTTGTACAGCATGGATTGCTGAGAATGGTTTAATAGTTACGGCAGGACATTGTTTATATCCCCTTGCGGTTTTTGATGAACTTGACGATGAGATTATTGAATTTAATGTTCCAATGTCGTTGGAAGATGGTGCAATACAACACCCGGAAGTAGAAGATCAGTACATAGTGGGAGATTATGCACTCCATGAATTTTTCGGTATTGTTGAGGAGAGCTGGGTTAGCGATTGGGCAGTTTTTAATGTAGAAAATAACAGTAGTACAGGTTTGCAGCCGATTGAAGCTCAAGGGATATCAATTGGACTAAGTAGAACAAATGATATTGCCGATGATGAAATCATTCGTTTAACCGGCTTTGGGTTTGATGGCCCCCCACCTAGTTATGGTGGAACAGGAGCGCTAAATGAATATAGTCAAACCCAACAAACAAGTTCAGGACCCTTTGTCTCTATAATAGGGACAAGGTTAAATTTTATTGTAGATGCAATGGATGGAAACTCAGGCGGTCCCATTATCAGAGAAAGTGATGGAACATCTCTTGGCATATATAATCTGCATGACTGTAATGGATATAATCCTGACTCCTATAATTCAGGAGTCAGTCTTTTGAATGATAATTTATGGATGGCTTTACATCCCAATTCTGTTTTCCTATCAAACCGCGATGTAGCCAATAATGATAATTTAGGAGGCTTATTGACTTTAGATAATACAGAAACCCCGGAATTTGAATATCCGGAAATAAATTCTGTTGATTTAGTACCGTTGGATATCGAAACAGGTCCCAATTATATTGCCACCACAACTGAACCGAATTTAGGAGAAAATGGTGAATTAAGACATATAAGGTGGAACGATAATCGAGAGGATTATTTTTTAGAAATTGAACACTATTTTTTGGACAATAGTGAACAGTTAACAGCATTTTTCACAAATCAACACACAGCAACCATTGAGTCAACCCATCCGGTTGAGTTAGAGCTTCATGATCCTTGGTACGCCTATAAAGAAGAACCTAACGGACCTTGGATTCAATCTGATAAATTTTTCCCTGTATGTGAATTGGCACCTGACGGTACTTATCTGGTTTTCTTACACCAGGGTGGAAATATAGAATATTTAATACCTCCGAACTACTCTATCCTTACAGAAAAATACTTTGATAATGATGAAGGAGAAATATATGAATTCACACACTGGTCAGGTGTAAATGTGTTAATAGAAAATATTGATGAACTTGCGACTGGTGTCATATTTACAAATGAAGATGCGTCAATCACAGCAAATTATGAGTTTTACACCGAAAACGGAAATTTGGTTAACAATATATCCTACTGGAACATTGTAGGTTTACCGAGAACAGTAGAGGATGATCATTACTTTACACTCTTTCCAAATTCTATAGAAGGGACCTGCCTTCGTTATGAAAATGGATACTATGTTTCCGAATCAAATCTAACATCCGGTGAAGGTTATTGGCTTCGATTTTCTGAAAGCGGTGAGAATGTAATTATTGGTGAGGAGATTACCGAACTTACATTTGATTTAACCGAAGGCTGGCAGTTAATTTCAGGGATATCAGAGACGGTACCAATCTCTTATATTTTAGACCCTGACCGTATTATTATCCGTGGTACAATCATGGATTACAATAATCAAGTTGTAGGAGAACTAGTTCCGGGTAAAGGCTACTGGGTACGAGCAAGCCAACCTGGTACGATAACCATTACAAACAGACCGTCTTCCCCCATTCTATTTACCAGTCTCATGGAGGATGCCAACTACATCAAGTTCACCAATGCAACAGGGAAGGAGAAAGAGGTATATTTTGGTGTTGACGTTCCTGAAGAAGATCAACTTAGTTACACCTTACCGCCATTACCACCGGATGAAGTGATGGAAGAGAACTTTTTGGATGCCCGTTACACCAATAATTACACGTACACAGAAACTGCAGGAACAATAGAAGTCAGAAACACCGATTACCCGCTTACGGTTGAATACGGTATTCTGAACGACGACGGAGAGTGGGAAATATCAAGCAATGCCCCGAAACGCAGGCGGGGTGACGAAGAATACGGAGACATCGGCAGAGTGAAGCTGAGTCGCACAGGTACAATCGTAGTAGAACATCCGATTGAGTCATTCACCATCCGAAAGACAAGCGTGAATAATCTTCCGACAGAGTTTGCTCTCAGTCAAAACTACCCGAATCCGTTTAATCCGACGACAGTAATCCGTTATCAGTTACCGGTTATCAGTGAAGTACAATTAACGGTTTACGATTTGATGGGCAGAGTTGTAAGAAAACTGGTGAGTGATAAGATAACAGCCGGGACACATAGCATCATCTGGAACGGGACAGACGCACACGGTCAGCCGGTTTCATCGGGGATGTATTTGTATCAGCTTAAAACTGACACCTTTGTCAAAACGAAGAAACTGGTGCTGCTGAAATAAAATGAAAAATGCTAATAGTCTATCTATACTACTACTTGCGCTAACATTTGCAACGGCTTCTAATCAATCGGATGTGTTACAAGGTCTCACCGATGCATGGTATGAACTGCATCCAAATTCACTTCCGCATTGGATGACTCCGGATGAGGAAAATAGAAAAGATGAAATTGGGCGTGAATTTTATCCGACGGACCCACCAACCGGCCCCGTTCGAAACATCGCAGAATTTGAACCGATGGAAGGTGTGCTCATCCGATATCCGCTTGGGATTCCGTATGGCATTATCGCTGAAATGTCTGAAGATGTTATGGTGACAACAGTTGTATCCGGGCAAAGCCAGGAAAACACCGTACGAAACTATTATGAGAACAATGGCGTGAATCTGGATAATTGTAATTTCTTACATGCTCCGTCTGAATCTTACTGGAGTAGGGATTACGGTCCTTGGTACATCGTAGACGGAAACAATGAAGTCGGAATTGTGAATTTTATCTATAACCGTCCACGCCCGAATGATAATGACATCCCAATTGAAATGGCAGAATTTCTGGATATCCCACTTTATGGAATGGAGATTGTTCACGCTGGTGGAAATTACATGACAGACGGCATGGGGATCTCTGCATCCAGTGAGCTTGTTTGGGAAGAAAATACCCTAAGTGAGTCACAGATTAACGATAGGATGGAAGATTTTCTTGGGGTTACTACTTATCATGTGATACCAGACCCGAATAATACGTACATAGATCACATAGATTGTTGGGGAAAATTTCTGGATGTGGATAAAATCCTTATTCGGGAAGTACCTTTATCCCATGCACAATATGATGAGATAGAAGAAACCGCCACTTATTTTGCGAACCAAACATCTTCATATGGAACGCCGTATGAAATATATCGTGTCTATACGCCACAGAATCAGCCGTACACAAACTCTCTGATTTTGAATGATAAAGTGCTAGTTCCTACGACCGGTTCTTCGTGGGATGACGATGCAATAGCGTCTTACGAAAATGCAATGCCCGGATATGAAGTAATTGGTTTCGGCGGTAGTTGGGAATCAACAGATGCACTGCATTGCAGGACAAAAGGTGTTGCTGATCGAGGGATGTTATATATCAGACACATTCCGTTTTCGGGTGAAATAGACACCGATGTAAACGGGATTGTGGTTGAAGTTGAAATTATTCCATACAGCGGTTTCGGGCTTGTTCAAGATGCCGTTCAAGTGTATTATCGAATTGGCGGTATCGGTTTGTACCAATCGGTGTCGATGTCAGACATTGGAGCAGATCATTATCAAGCTATGATTCCGGCTCAACCGACTGACAGCGAAATTTCGTATTATATTCACGCAGAAGACAGCTCAGGGCGAACAGCGAAACATCCGTTTATCGGAGCTGCAGATCCGCATACTTTTACGTCAATAATTTCCAATGTAAATATTACAATAGAACATCTTCAGGGATGGAATTTAATCGGAGTTCCGTTAGTCTTAGACGATTATCACTATTTATCCGTTTTCCCGACTGCAACTGAAAATTCATTTTATTCTTTTGGGCCATTAGGATATTTACCGGAGACAGATTTTACTCCCGGTTTTGGAGCTTGGTTGCATTTTGCAGAAGCAGGGACAACCGTACTTACCGGTTATCCTATCTATGAACAGTCATTAGATTTCTATGAAGGTTGGAACCTCATCACAGGGATTACCACTCCAATCTCTATAGATAATATTATTGACCCTGATGATATAATAATTGAGAATACGATTTATGAATTTGCCGGCTCTTCCATTGGATATGTTCCTGCCGACTCACTTTATCCCGGAAAAGGATATTGGATACGCGCAAATAGCCCTGGTTCAATTCTGTTGGAATCTCCAAATAATTAAATGAGAAAATATATATGCTAATTAGAAATCACATCGGAATAGTTTTCATTTTACTTTCAATCAGCTCAGCTGAAAGTTTATACGATGTCTTTATGGAAGCCGATTCAGCAAATGGGTATAACAAATATATCACCTTAAATTCGGACGTGGTTTATACCGGAGGATTGGGGTCATCGGAGCATTCTATTTATATTGAGGGAAATGGCGCCGTCATTGATTTAAATGAAGGCACCGGAATTTGGATTGCCGGAGATGAAACCGCAACCGGGTCGTTAAATATCAATCGGTGTACCATTATTTACGGAGGCTACTATGGCATAAATCTCTCGGGGTACTCAGATAATTTTATTACGAATTGTAACATTATCAGTTCGTATTGGGGAATTCACGTGAACGACTCCGTTCGTGTGACGATTCAGAACGTGAATTTAGTTGGAAATGATTATGGTATTGCGGTTAGCGGTGACCGGACAAATATATTTATTGATTATGTAAACTCATGGAATAATACCAATAATTTCATGATAAACTGTTTCGGGTGAGGAACAATTTGGGAGGAGTATCTTCCCGTTCCAGGAACACATAACAGATCAGACGACCCTTTATTTATGGATACAGGTAATTTCGATTTCTCCTATCCGATGACGTCTCCCTGCGTGGATGTTGGTAACCCTAATATTATTGATCCGGACAGTTCAAGAAGTGACATTGGTTCGGAGTATTTTGACCATCAAATTCCAATAACACTTGAAATTCCTACACAAGGGAATTGGAATATAGTTGGACTTCCGGTTGTTGTGGACAATCCTTTCGTGGAAGAGGTGTTTCCACAATCAATTGAAAACACATTGTTTATGATTGATAACGATGGCAATTATCTTGCTGAAGATAGTTTAATTGTAGGGAGGGGATACTGGCTTAGATTTTCTGAAGACGGCGTTGAAAATATTACCGGTAATCCAATAACGACCAATGTCGTAATACTTCAAAGCGGTTGGAATTTAATTAGCGGAATATCTGCGGATGTGGCAGTATCCTCCATTATCGATGAAGATAGTCTTATCGTCCAAAATACCATTTTTTATTATGATGATAGACATTATCTTCTCGCTGATACACTGAAACCGGGAAAAGGTTATTGGCTTCGATCCATCGGGGATGGTACGATTGAAATTCGATTAAATCCGTAACAAAAGACATCTTTCTTGTGCTCAATTAAGTTGCGTACAAATTTCATGTGCTCGACGGATAAATTAGAGTAAAACAAATCAAAACTGGAAAATTAACTTAATGGAAGGAAATGAATGAACTTCAAAATTTACACAACAAACTGGTGTCCGTATTGTACAGCTGCAAAGCGACTATTACAGGAAAAAGGGTTAGATTACGAAGAAATTGATATCGAAAAACTTGAGATGTCGAGAGAAGATCTCGAAAAGATTACCGGTGGACGTTCAGTACCTCAAATTGTGATGGATGATAAGCCGATTGGCGGCTATGATGACCTACAGGCGTTAGCAGCATCCGGAAAAATATAATTACTATTGCATAAAGCTGAACCCCCAACACAAAATTAGATATCTCATTCGTACCTTGTTTCAGAACGACACACACTATTTTCTGTCATCCCGAACCGACGCAGGAGCGTGAGGGATCTACATTTTAAACCCCCCGGGGAGGATGATACGGAGCACCAAACTCAACTCCGGGGCAAAGACAATTTAGATTCCTCATTCGTACCTTGTTTCGGAACGACACAGTCTTTTTTGTCTGACGAACGAAGTGAGGAAGAATCTACATCTTTAACCCCCACACGAATGACTACTCACCTCAAAATTAAAACCAAACGCTCAATGAAGAAAGGTGACCTTCCGCCACGTATGCGTTGAATTACTTTTAACACGGATAAAATATGCACCCGAAGGCGCTTTTTTACCGTTTGCTATCCGTCCGTCCCAAGAAAAATGGTCATAACACCCGGCATCTAAGTTTCCGGTGAATAGTGTCGCAACCGTTTGCCCGGAAAGGTTCACGACACTGACATCTATCTTTTCGTCCTCTTGTAAAATGATTTGTATCCGTGTTCGGCTAACAGTTGTTCCACTGAGCGGAAATGGATTTGGATAAGGTTTAGAGATGGTAATCTGTTTATCGGGGAGCGGTGTAATCATCGTGAAAAAAGAGGACATGCCACCATCATTGGTTATTTGAACGCCAGACAGGTTTTCTGCAAAGACACTCCAGTGATAAAGTGTGTGGTTGGTAAGGGCTTCTGTTATAGAATAGCTTGTGTCTTGTCCAATATAGACCGTATCCATAGATTCAGGATTTACGCCAAATGCCAGTTTGTAAAGGAGAACATCATCTACGTTTAAACTTCCTGAAGGATGCCAGGACAATGTCGGTGACAGCGTTTGGATGGTTTGTCCACTTTCCGGCTGATTCAGTGAGAATGAGAAAGGAGGTTCGACTTCTGAAAAACCGTCGGTGATTTCGATGGAGTAATCAAAATCATTGCCAATATCATCTTGACTTACAACGACCAATGTCAGCCATTCATAGCCCGAACCAGGATCAATATTAAGTGGATTTCCCATTTTAACCAGATGATATCCTGCCGTTGTTTTCAGAATCGCGTGCAGTTGCAGATCACTCTGCGGACCATCTAAATTTGTGAGTTCAGCATAAATGGGTGTGTCCGTAATGATATGACTGTATTGACTTCCGAATGCTTTTAGAGATGTACTGTTGATTGTGCTTGTATTTCCCTCAGAAAAGAGTTTCGTCGTATATATTCTGGGTGATAACATCGGGAAGTCTTCAGCTTCTTCGTAGCTGTAAATCTCTGCACCGGGTCCGGGAGAGGAGGAGAGAATTCGGTTTGCGATAGCCATTTTGTTTAACGCATCTGCAAAAGAAGAATTCATCGGAGTTAATCCATCGCTGATTGCTTGATGACTGAAATCACTTTCTTTGCTATCGGTGTTTACACCTTCTTCAAAAATTCGTTTTACTGTCTCGCTGCCACCAAGATGTTCACCAATATGTTCAAAGTAAATATATGAACCGTACCAATGAGTTCCACCGGTTTTATCCAATGATTCTTCAGGGATGTTAAACCAGGAGACTAAGTACTGATAACAATCGTTTATATTATCGTAGACTCTCTCCTCCATCTGGACAGCAGTTGCTTCTAAAAGCCAATGTTTTTCCCAGCCATCGTATCCATATTGGATTGCATGAAAGAATTCGTGCGCTGCGGTTAC
>JACNKV010000039.1 GCA_014381855.1 Fidelibacterota bacterium
GAAGGCTTTGCAAAACCCTGTGCGTAAAGAAAAAAGAGTTAAAATTTGTCTGATTAAGGTTGGAACGAAGTGGAAATCCCGCACTTGTTTCGGGGCAGGCGAATTTTAAACTTTTTAATTTGCCTGCCCTGTAGCAAAGCGTATTGGGGTGTATCGGGTTTTGCAAAGCCTTCTAATAGTTGATATCAACCTGTTTGAATGACATAGTGAATATCCGTAAATTTTAGCAAGCCTACATGAGACTAATGATGAAAATACATAAACAATTTTCAGGAAAACTATTAATCGTGGGTGGGGCATCTTTGGATGTTCTATCCATTAATGCGACTAAGCATTCGTCCCCCGGCGGTGCAGGACTGTACACTGCTTTGGCTGCAGCACAATGCGGAGCCGATGTAACACTATTGTCTCCTTTCCCAAATCCCATGCCGGAAAGTTTATCCAAAATATCATCATACGTCAACTGGATTGGACCAAGCGTTCATCCTGATGAACTGCCAAGTTTTCATATCGTTCAGATACCCGACAAAACAATTTACAAACACTCCTTTTTTGGTGCAGAAGAATTTTTATCACCTAAAGATTTACCAGATGATCTCTCTATGTACGACCTCGTTCATATCGTTCCACTTGGTAATACGGCCCGACAGCTTAGCTTTATTCACACATGTCGCAATCGGGGAGCGAGGTTCATCTCTGCCGGAACCGGGATACCATTGATTCAAAACAACCCTGACTTGATTCATGATGTTATAAAAACGACCGACCTTTTTTTTATGAATGAGGAAGAAGCGCATGTACTTTTTTCGACCGCTGACTCACTCAGAACCGCTACCGGAAAACTGCTTGTTGTCACAATGGGAGGAAACGGAGCATCCGTTTTTATTGGGGAGCATGAAATCATAATTGATGCCGTGGACGTTTCAGTTGTGGACCCCACCGGAGCCGGCGATACGTTTTGCGGGGCTACCATCGCCGGAATTGTCAACGGAGAACATCCGGCAAAAGCAGCAATGCATGCTTCAAAACTAGCCGCAAAAATGATTAGCGGAATTGGTCCGGAAAAGTTATTTACGAAGCCGATTTATCCTAAAATTGATGTGGATAGTCGCGTCGAACCTAACAGCAACCAAATTGGCAGAACAGCTAAACTTATTTCTAAACTTACAGAAGAAGCACCTTACGATTTTATTGCGTCTTCCCTTCCGCCATTGCATCATCCTTTGGCTGTGGATTTTTTTTTCGTAACAACACTTCAGCAATTCAGTTTTTGGTCTGTGAAAAATGGACGGTATCATCTTCCTCTACACGCCACCATTGGAGGTGAACATCTAAAAGGTGCCTTTTATTTGTTTATGGCATACCTAAATAAATTAAAGACGGATCCTGAGTATTTTACACCAAAACGGCAAGCGGAACAAACGTACGATGAAATGGTCGAACTGTTTCGTTCAGATGAGGGTGAAAATGTGATGCCTGCCATTGAGATGCATCTGTGTGCGGCACATCGTTACGGCAAGACGATGCAAAAACTCGCCCTGACTCCTCAACGAATTTTGAAAACGGCCACTGCTACTAACACACCATTAAAAACCTTTCTTCAAATCCTTGATCATATCGGTGGATATCGGGAAGACCCGTTGCGCAAAAAGAGTGCATTATTAGCGATGATCTTAAACAACCGACCTGAAACGCATTTTAGTTTTGGCAAGAACGAATCTCTACCGCCTATCGTAGATTATCACTGCATGCGATCATGCATACGAATGGGCTTAATTGACATCAACGATTCAGAACTTTACGATGACCTTAAAAACAGAAAATTAGTTTCCGAAGCAGATGAGTGGTCAGTGCGTTATTCTGCATATTGCGCGGTTGACCAATTGGCTGATCGTTCCGGGAGATCGATGGCTACCGTGGATAAATATTTTTTCTTTAGCAGAAAACGCTGCCCCGAAATGAGCGAACCTGATTGTGCCCAATGCAGTGCGGATTCCGTCTGCGAACACAGAAAAGAACTTTTTCAACCCGTTATAAGAACGGATTTTTATTAACCAAGAGGGAGAAAAAGAAAATGAACACAGACATCTGTTGCCCGGAATTTGACCCATCTCTTTGGGAAGAAAATACGCATGAATGGGAAAAGAAAGCGTTTATACAAGATCAAGTATGTACTCTTTTTTACATTCCGATTAATTTTGGTACGGTGATGAAAAGATTAGATAAACGTATCGCAAATGCCGATAGCTCTTGCCCGGATGGTCTATGTCTATCTGAGCATCAATCCAAATGGAAAATGGATGTTTTTTTGGCGGTGGATAAGGAAATCCCCGGTGCTAATAATGTAACCCTGAGTGGGAAATATTTCAGTAAAGTGTACGAAGGTCCGTACAAAAACACCGGAAAATGGTGTGAAGATTTCGATACGTTGACGAAGAAGAATAATTTGAATATTGGCAAGAAATATACGTGGTACACAACCTGTCCGAAATGCGCAAAGAAATACGGGAAAAACTACGTGGTGTATTTTGGGGAATTTCAATAAGTTGATTTACAATTTTCATGCATGATTTTTATTATGTAGTTTTCTCATGCAGGTTTGACGAAAGGAATCCCATTTTGAAACCATATTTGATTGCATTCATTATGTTAAATACTCTCTTTGGAAGAGGTACATTAAGCATTGGAGATATTGCACCTGATTTTACACTCATGGATCAGGACAGTATTTTACATACACTTTCTGATTATCGTGGCAACCGAGTGGTTGTTTATTTTTTCCCAAAAGCAGAAACGCCGGGATGAATCAAGGAAGCATGCGGGTTCCGCGATGCATTTGCTGGTTTTAGAGAAGGAAATATTAATATTTTTGGTTTGAGTTATGATTCCCCGGATGTTTTAAAAAAATTCAAAGAAAAACATAATATCCCGTTTACATTTCTTTCTGACGAGAAAAAGATTGCAGGGAAAGTTTATAATGTAAATAGATATTTCTTCACAAAACGGAAAACATTTCTAATTGAAAAAGACGGTACAATCCTCAAGATTTTTGATAAAGTGAATTTAAACTCTCATCCAGAAGACATTTTGAAATATTTTGAAGTCAGTCCAGAAAAATAAAGGATGATAGGAAACTAATAAAAAAGGCAGGAATTTCCTGCCTTTTTTATTAGTTTGGTTGAATGGTTTCCGGTTCAGGCGGTTTTGGTTTCTGCCCCCAATAACTCGAACGAGTACTTAAATTCCAAACAACATTTTGATCCGTTTGGTACACAGAATTATCTTCCGGGATTCGTAAATTATTTCGTGAATAATCAGCTTTGGACGATCCAAACACAAAATGCCCCAGTTCTTCATCAGCGTAATTGAAAAGGTACAAATGTGTTCCTGTGGAATCATCCACGGAATACTTATTCCATTTTTCCGGGTTTGTTGATAAAATTGTACCCTTCTTAACCTTCAGTACTTTATTAAAAAGATTATCTATAGAGCTTTTTTTTATCACTAGAGTATCATGATCGGTAATCTGCCACGTTGTATCAACTTTTACAATCTCTAATTGGTCACTATTCTTGTTAATGACAAATTTTGCAATGTCTTCAATCTCACCCGTAAACATCGAAGATGTCGTGCTGGTATACGTATTTTGTCCGATTGTATTCAGCACATACACAACAATCAACACGCCAAGGATGATTAGACCATATTTCAAATTCTTACCCATAAATTTCCTCCAGGACTTTAGCACGTTTTCTTTCTTTCTTCATTCTGAAAAATCCAAATCCAATAATCAGCAGTGATGGTAAAACCATGTTCATCCATTTCCATCGACTCCGCACATCATCTTCAGTTTCACCCAGCGGACGGCTGGTAATTTCACGAGATCTAAGTGAAATCAATTCACTGTCACCGGTTAGATAATCCACCGCATTCATTGTAAAGATTTGATTTTCAGGAGATGCCCCTCCACCATCATCCGCAAGAAACTTCGAATCTGCAACTAAAATAATCTGACTTAATAAGTTTGTCTTTTCATTAGTGAATTCAGATCTGGCAGCGAGTACTTTTCCTTTTTCGTTCAAAGAATGAAATGCAGGATTTCTTTTCGGGTCTGGATTAAGCACAAACGAACCGCTCATTGTACCGGAACGATTTGAACTTGTAAATAAAGATGTTACGGAGTTATTCCCAGTCTTGAGAAGCGAGTCATTTATGACAATCTCACTGGGGAACAGCAACTGAAGTTGCTCTAATCCGCTGACGACAGATTCTACATCATTGAATGTCTGAACAATCGGTAAAAACGGATATTCCATGGGGACATTCATTCGAATAAAACCCATATTTTGTTGAACACTGACACGTCCGCATTTGCGATCCATAACCAAATTAGGCTGAATATTGAGTCCGTATTGACGTAAGAGGTCAAAGACATCCGACTCGATGGCGGATGCTTGCTGTGTCTGAATGTCTGTTTGAACTCCGGCTTGAGCAATCAAGACATTACCTCCCCGAGCGACGAATACTTCCAAGTTCTTACGGACACCTGTTGATAACGAATCTTTCGTACCTGATAAAATGAGAGTAGTAATTTCATCAGACACAGGGTCATCAAGATTAACCGGATTCACTTTATATCGTTGGCTCAAAGCCATTCTGACATTTTCTGTTTTAACATCGTCATCAGCGAGACTGGTAATTCCGATGACTTTTTTATCTGTATCCACCAGCTTCTTTATGCGTGTAGTAATCTCATATTCCAGTCCCGCTGTTGTTTGGATAACCGGTATCACTTCCTTTTGGTCTTCATAAAGGAAAATCATCCCCATAAACACCCGTTTAATTTCCACCTTGTCATTTTCAACCACTTGTAGTTGAACAGGCTGTATTCCGCTTTTTTGTGCATCCTGTTCGAGGTCTTTATCCGTTTCCGGTTTAAAGAATTCAAACCGAATATTTCCATTTGAGAATGCAACGTATTCTTCCAGAATATCCTGAAGATAGCGACGATTATTTCCATATTCACCCGGAAGATTATCTGAGAAGTAGACTTTCATTGTGAAAAGGTCATCTACTTTTTCAACAACTGACCGGCTTGATTCTGAAAGTGAATAGCGTTGATTATCCGTTAAATCCAGACGAAAAAACAAATTTCGTGAAATCAAGTTCAGCAAAATCAAACTCACTACAAGAATTGCAGTAAAAATAAATAATGACTTTTTATTTTTGACACCCATGATTTACCTCCACTTCCTTATTTCGAGCATTCGAGCAGTCATCAATAAAAAGAATCCGATAACCGATGCGAAATAAATTAAATTTCTGGAATCAATCACCCCTCTGGAAATGTTTGAGAAATGATAATCCACACTCAGATATTGAATGATGCCCGCCATGGATGCCGGAACAAAAATCAGCATTTTATCCATCAAAAAGAACACCAGGACAATAAACAATCCAATGATGAACGCAACAACCTGATTATCAGTAATACTACTTGAAAATGTCCCCACGGATGTATACACAGCTCCGACCATTGCTAACCCAAGATATCCGGTTAAAACGGCTCCATAATCAATATTCATTCCGACATTCATTAAAGTAATAAGATGGAGGAGCGTAGTTCCCAAACCTACTAAAATCAGTGTGAAAGCTGCTAAAAACTTACCCGTAATGAATTCACCATCTTTAATCGGCATGGTGTGAACAATCTCAATTGTGCCTACATTCTTTTCACGTGCTATCAGACTCATTGTCACCGCCGGAATGAAGAACAAATACACCAACGGAATAATATTGAACAAAGCACGCATATTCGATTGATTGAATAAGAAAAACGTGTTGGTGAAAAAATATCCGTTTACGACAGCAAATATCACTAAGAAGATATACGCCATTGGGGCATTAAAGTATGTCTTTAGCTCTTTCGTATATATAGCTAATATATTACGCATTGCTACCTCCCTCTTTTGTAAGTGATCTAAAGATGTTTTCTAATTCTATCTGATGGGGAGACATCTCTGTTATCACCCAACCTGAATCGACTGCGAACTTAAATATTTCCGTTCTAGGGTCTTTTTCTTTGGCATATTCCAAATGTAAAATCCTGTGATCATTTTTCAAGTCTTCCGTCTTAACAACATTTATAGCTGGATGCGTTGCAGCAAACGTTTGGAGACTTTCATCGTTCACTTTGTGTGCTTCAAGTGTCAATTGAGTATTTCCGACAAACCCGCTCATCAGTTCTTGGCTTGTACCATCAGCCACAATTTCACCTTTATGAATAATGACAATACGATCAACGGTTGCTTGTATCTCCTGTAGAATATGGCTGGAGATCATCACCAATTTTTCTTTTCCAAGTTCTTTAATTAGTTCTCGAATTTCCACAATTTGATTAGGATCAAGCCCGGTAACAGGCTCGTCGAGTAAGAGAATTGCCGGGTCATGAATCATCGCAGTGGCTAACCCAATTCGCTGTTTATATCCTTTGGAACACGCACCAATCTGCCGATGCACAACACCGCTTAACCCACACTGGTCAATCACACGGACTAATGCTTTTTTATATGCAGCGCCTTCGATTCTGCGGATTTTTGCAATAAACTCAAGAAAATCGTAGACAATCATTTCATTATATAGCGGATTTAACTCTGCGAGATATCCTATTTGCTTTTGAATTTCATGGGAATGTTCAAGTATATTCATATCGTTAACATACACATTTCCGCTTGTGGGCATCAGATACCCGGTGATGACTTTTAGTGTTGTGGTTTTCCCTGCACCGTTTGCGCCAAGGAATCCAAGAATTTCACCGTCATTCACTGTAAAATCGATAGACTTAACCGCCTTCACGTCACCATAGTATTTAGACAGTTTTTCAACTTTAATCATGTATTATCCTCCTATAATAGCTGAAAATTTACAAACCACAATACGTAATCAACAAAAGTTTGTTCCAAAATATTTTGTGTTTTCTTTCAAATAAAAAAGCCCCCCAACCTAAGTCGGGGGGCATCAATGTATAAAATAAATTACAGAACAGAAGTATTACGACATTTGATTATCGATAACTTACGGTCGTACACATTTGTACGGAAGTCCCCAGAAAGCTGTATGAACATCCGTCTGAGTTTGGAACAGTGTTCCATAGTCCATCACATCGAAGAATGCGCGAAATACGCGAGCATCATGTCCCCAGCCCGGACCATGCATTAATCGAATCATCGTAAATACATTATTTAACGGGACAAGGTCGCCTCCGTGTTCTCCATCGTCAAACATACGACGACGGGCTTTATGTCTGCGATCTATTCCAAAGTGCATCAGAACTCCTTCTCCGCTTCTATAATCGTAGATTGGGTCTTCATTTGAAACAGTTACTTCAACTTTCACCAAAGACCACATAGGAAATGTCGGAATGTCCTCTCTCGAAATAAAGGTTTCTAGAACATTTTCACTCTCCATAATAAATTGGGAGTCCCATGTTGAGTCTTCCGTGGCAATAAAATACTCCAATTTCGTAATGGCAACTTTTTCGCCAATTCCTCCTACGCCCATGGTAAATTCTTTCACTCTCCATTCCCGTCCGTTTTCATCTACAGTCGATAAACGCTCAAACCGTATTTTTCGTTGGAAGTTATTGGTAAATTCCTTTGCTACTGAATCAATCATCGTCGCTGTTGTATCGAATACTTTGATGATGAACAGACCTTCAATTGTCCAGGTGATGTCTGCCAGAACTTCATCTTCTTCATGTGTGTACTGAATATCACGGTTGAAACTTTCAATCCGTCTACCAAAGCGGTAATGCCAAATGCTGTCCGGCGGATAATCATCTCCGGTAAGCAATTTCGCTGAAGCATCTTCCAGGCCTTCTTCATATTCTTCGGACACAGCCCCTTCATCTCCAAAACCATCCATTCCGAAAGCATCATCATTTCTGAGGAGTTCTTCCAGTTCGGCTTCTATGGCTGCATACGTACCTTGTTTATCTTCGCAGGAGGTCAACACCAATCCTGCCACTATGAGTATGTACAGTATGTTTTTCATATCACTGTCTCCTTTTTTTGTTTATTAATCAATTCCAAAAACCTTTTTTATTTCCCTGTCCGGGGTCATGTTTCATTTTACGTTTTTGGTGTTTCCGGATTTCTTTTCTTATTTCTTTCTTAAACTGATGCTCAAAACCAAGCAATTTTACTCGCTGTACATTATTCAATGTCCCTTCAAGACGGTTAAATAATTGTTCTCTGACTTCGATACGTTTCATTTCAATGGCTTTAAGTTTTTTCATTTCATCTTTTAGCTCTTCATTGGAGATAACATCCCCTCTTTCGGCTTTTTCTCTCAATTGGATTGCAATTTCTCTCTGATCTTTTCCAATCTGTTTCATCACCTCGCGATGTTCACGAAAAATAGGAAAAAATGTCTGACCTTGTTCTTCCGTAAGTTTTAGGTGCTCTGTTAATTTCCAAACGGCCATCATTTCCATCCGTTCAGCACGAGGATTTTCTCCAAATCCGGGTTGCGCAGATACAGAAGAAAGGCAGATTACACTTAACACAGATACGAGTATCCATTTCATATTGATGCCTCCACTATTGTTAATATAGGTTCATGATTCACTTCATCTAAAAATTCTACGACACTCCACACATCTTCATCATAGTCTAATAAGGATAATGCCAGTTCGTCTATATATACATTATCAATTTCGTTGGCGTTTTCTGTTGCATAATTTTCCGAAATATTATCCAATCGGGAAAATGTTAACAATCCAGTAAGTAAAATCAAACCGAATGCTGCCACACTCGTCATAACACGATGTTTCTTCAGCATCTCATTTTCACGCCGAAGATGAAGGCGATCTAAAAACCCGATTTCATTCGGTGTATCATTCTTAATCGATGTGATGTGTTTTATGTGTTCTTCAAAATTCATTTTGTTTTCTCTAATTTTTGTTTGAGTTGGCGTATACCGTGGTGATAACTGACTTTTGCAGAGCCTACTGTTGTCCCGAGTAGATTGGCAATATCCTGATACGGCAATTCTTGAGCAATACGCATCATCACGACCATCCTCTGTTGTTTTGGAAGTGCAGCAATGCTATACCACAGTTCTTTTCTTGACCATTCTTTTTCCATGGATTGATCTTCCTCAATCGGTTCCGGAGCTTGGTCAAGATGCAAAAAATGCTTCCACCGGTTTCTCCGTATCCATGTATTACCGGTGTTGATATTAATCCGATAGAGATAGGTGGTGAAATCTGCCTGAAACTTGAAAGTCTTAAGTGATTTGTAACATTTAAGAAAAACGTCCTGAGCAAGATCCTCTGCTTCCATTGGATTACCGGTAATTCGCAAAAAGAAGCGATGGACCGAATCCAGATGCCGTCGAACAAGTTCATCGAATGCCGACCGGCTTCCTTTTTGAAATGAGTGTATGAGTTCATGATCGTTTTTCATGCATTTGTACCCGTTTAGACTCCAGGGAGCGATAAAGGTTAAAATATATTATTGAAACTTGAAACAAAATAATAGTAAACAAAAAAGAGCACGGATACCACGGATGAAACAGATACACAGATTTAAACAATGAATTGATGCTTGTTTTGGACTCTGCCAACCATGTCGGCACATGGATTGGCAAGTCAATCCACTCCATATTTAACATTTTGAATACATTATGCATAATTTCCACGGTGAATAAGTGTGATAAAAAAATTGTTTTAACCGCTCTTTATCTAACCTTAATGATTCATCAGCCGCGAAGGTTGCGAAGTTTCACGAAGAAAACAGGTAAAATGAAGAGGAAAATAAAATTACAAAAAATATTTACAGCATTCATTGGAACTCCTTTGTCATCAGTCTTTTGTGAATTTTGTCAGCCCCGTAAGGAGGAACGACTGTACTGGGGCGCCTTTTGTGGCGAATAATCCAGGCTAATATGCACAACGGGTTAATTCTTAAATCTTCATTCTTAATTCATTGGGAGACAACCCGATTTTCGGAGTAATTTTCCGCATGACATATTCCTCTGG
>JACNKV010000049.1 GCA_014381855.1 Fidelibacterota bacterium
TCCATATTTATGTTTCCAAGAATATCATTCATTTTCTGTTGTTTTCTCAATAACCACTAACGTCTGTGTATACGACATATGGCGTTTATTTTTTTGTGTCAATAATAGAATTGAGGTCAATATGCAGCTTCTTCAATTATGATACTGATTATTACGATAAAGCTGACTTATTAAAAACCAACAAAATACTTAAACAGGTATAAAACAGAAATCACTGGTGCAGCTATCGGCAAAATCTTCCTAAACCAATGGACCTTTTTCCAATCTCGATAAGAGGATATTGTTGAAAATGTCATCAGTCCCCAAAAACCCGAAAGCCAAAGTTCTGTGATTTTTGTTCGTGTCTCCGGGGATTCCCATCCGAAATACACGATGCCAATAAAGGCAATGACTCCGGCGGTGATTTCAATAGTGTTGATATGGGTAAATTTCTTCATGGTTTGGTCATTTTCAATATTTACAGATTGAATAAGTAATTGAATTTAATCAAAAAAATGTTTTCCGGCTCAGCTTTAAATAGGTCTTTGATGTCATTCTTAAAATCAAAATCTCCCATCTCAATAAAATCAGTTACTCCCTGTGACCAAACCAGATAAAGCGTTGACCCGGATTTATATTCCCACCGTAAAACGAGATTTGAATTAAATTGTCTATAATTGAAATCCAAATTAGGAATGATATAATTGAGATTCCCGTCTGAACCTTCGTCTATTTCCCAAATTCCTTCATCTTCATTAAAGAACATTTCATCATCAGAAAATGAATAGAACCGATTATCATAACTGTCCCCTTTCGGATTAACCACTTTAATAAATCGGTTGTATGTTCCGGCAGTTACAAACGGTGAACCATAATATTGCAGCGACATGTTTGGTTTTATTGTCCAATCCAATCGAAAGGTAGTTGACAGCGTCTTTTGTTCAAAATGAGATAATATATATTCATTTTTCTCATTTTGTTTGTCATACGTGGGAGTGTATTCTGCCCAATTCGCCCACGTGTCTAATTGATGATTGAAATTCACTGAGAATCCAACGGAAAAATTCATTGCCGGACGCCAGTTCAAATGAGTACTGATTCCTTCCCAGTGAGTCCCCATTTTATTTTGACCGCCATGACCATTGAGATTAAAAGAAACATCTTTTCTGAAATCACTTCCTATATTAAACCATAGCGAATATTTACCATCGGTTTTTATTGCCGGTCCGCCCCTCAAAGCGGTTGTGTGTATCCCCGGACCATGTATATTTATTCCCGTTCCGAAACTCCAGTAATTATTAAACGTAAGATTCAAATTCAAATTCCCACCCATCGGATGAGCCTCGTACCCGAAGTTTGTTCCATGCCATACACTTAGGTTCGTTTGGTCATTCCGTATATATTCCCCGGGATCATTTTCTTGTCGGCTGAACCAAATAAACTGTACTTGCTTATCTACATCTCTGTGATAGCCTAAATCATTCGCCTCAAATTCGGGTGAGAATATCCACTGCCCAAATCCCCATCTCCAATCGCCACTCACTTTAAAAATCGCAGCATTTTGAGAGAATCCCGTAAGATGTGTTGCCGTTGAATCCACCCCTAAATGTTCGGCGTCAACTCGTTGAAAATAGTGATTGGGACTAGTTTGTGTATTCAGAATTGCATCAGATGAACCCATTATGTGTGAAAGTGATAAACCGCCCAATAGCATATAAGAATTATCCCAAAACAGATGAGAGAAATCTACTCCTCCTGAATAAGCATCCGTATGTAGCCAATCAAGGTGTCCGTCTTCAATCTTTCTATTCACAGCTGTAATGATTCCACCGATGGTTGTTCTTCCGTCTCTGTAATCTTTTTGGACACGATTCACAAAATAGTTTGTCAGCGGTTCAATGACCTGTTCATATTCAGGACCATTTTCGTACAGGATGATCGCTGTTTCCTCAGCTGTCACTGCATCCAAAATTCCAACAGACAAACCATTACTTGTTTTTCCACTTAGCTTAGCAGCACCTAAAATCCGAGTAGAGCTTGGTTCCGAGATATAACCATCCCCATAATCTCCCCAATAGGCACTATAATGGGGAGACCTTCCAATACGACGGGTATAAAACAGTGAGTTTTGACTTTGATCGCCATCACCTATCCCCAGAGGATAGTGAAATATGTTTCCACCTTCTATAAAAAACGGGCGTTTCTCTCCAAAATACGACTCAAAGGCGGAAAGATTCAGCTCAGCGGGGTCTGCTTCTACCTGTCCGAAATCAGGATTGATTGAAACATCCAATGTCAGGTTGTTGGTAATCCCATATTTTAGATCTAATCCAACAGTATTAAGCACATCATAACTGTCAGGATGAACAACATTTTTATAAAGTTCAGAATAATTCATCTGCCCGGTTGTGTACGGAATAATTTGAATTTGTTTTTGTTGCTGTAAATTATTCAGATTCTTCAATTCTCCGAAATGGCTGACGAAACCGTGTTCATCTTTTGACCAATATGTCCAATAATCATCTTCGTTATTATAGGCAATTTTCCGTTGAACTTGAAACCCCCATGTTTGAGAGATCGCATTTTCGAATCGCAATTCTCTAAATGGAATTTTAAATTCTACTGACCATCCTCCGGAAAAATAAGATGCTTTACCATCCCAGACTGCATTCCAGTTTTGATCAAATTGTTCATCATCTGACCATCGTGTATCTCGTTGTACACCTACAGGATTGAGTCCAAATTGAAAGGCAGTTCGATTATCGTTATAACTATCAATATAGACGTAAATCCAATCGCTGGGAGACCATTCATCTCGACGCGTCAAGATACTTTTAATGGTTGAGGGGTCTTTGCAATAAGCTTTGATACCTACATAAAGATACTTTTCATCGTAGCAAATATATGCTTCCGTCTTTTCCGTTGGCGATATATTTTCAATTGGCTCACGCTGAATAAAATCATTTATCGGTGGAATAACAGACCAAACAGATTCATCAAGTCTGCCATCAACAGCTATGATCTCATTCTCAACGGGAACAGCCACAATTACCTTTTCGGTTGCATGTATTTTTTCACCAATTAAGATAAAAAGAATTGACATGAAAACTATCTTTATTTTTCCAAACATTTCTATCTCCAAATATTTTTTTACTTTACATTTTAGACAACGTTATCTTGTAAAAGGTTGTCAACTCTTTTATAAATAATTCAAACGGGCTTTTTGACGCTAATTAGTGTTTATCCATAAAGCTGGTAATGCCCATTTCAAAGGGTAATCCTGTGGAAATATGCTTCGAATTTCACAGGTCAAGAAGAACCTTTGAAAGGTTGAGAGTGGAAGCAGCGTGAATTCTGCTCCCACTTTATACAGAGGTTAAACACGCGGAATGAAATCGGTCTCGTCTTTCAACATACGTGCGAATTGCGCCAGGAGTTTCACGGTTTCGTCCAAGTCCTTCAAAGAGATAACTTCACTTGGTGTGTGCATATAGCGATTCGGTACGCTGACAAGTCCGGCAGCTACGCCTGAACGCGTTGTCTGAATTGCATTTGCATCTGTTCCGGTTCCGCGCGGTGCCGCTTCAATCTGATACTTCACCTTTACATCTTTCCCTGCTTTTTTAAGCAATTCAAATACTTTCGGGTTGATATTTGCACCAACCGCAATCACAGGTCCGTCATTCAGTTTAATGTCGCCATGAAGGTTTTTATCAATCCCCGGGTAATCAGTTGCGTGGGTAACATCAATGGCAATGCCTACATGAGGATCAATTCCGTAGGCGCTGGTTGTTGCCCCTCGTAAACCGATTTCTTCCTGGACAGAGGAGACTGAATAAATATTTGTTTCGATCTTTTCATCCGCCAGTTCTTTCAAAATTGCCCCGACGACATAAACGCCGACTTTGTTGTCGGTTGCTTTGGTTGAAACGATATTCCCTTTTAATGTGTCCATTCCTAAATCAAACGTAATCGGATCTCCGATTGAAACGCGTCTCAAGGCCGCTTTTTTATCCTTTGCACCGATATCAATCCACAGATCTTTAATTTTGGCAGCATGTTTACGGTCTTCCGGTTTGAGCAAATGAATGGGTTTTTTTCCAAGTACACCGCGTACTTTTTTCCCGTTGTGATAAATATTCACACGCAAACCCGGAAGCAGCCCGGCATCGATACCGCCAATCGGCTGAAAACGAATGAACCCGTTATCGTCAATATAATTGATCATTAATCCGATCTCGTCGGCATGTCCGCTGAACATCAGGCGTAACGTTCCCGTTCCTTTTTTATATGCGATGACATTCCCGTGGACATCCGTTTTTACTTCATCGGCAAACGGGGTGACAAATTTACGATACACTTCCTGTGCCGGTTGTTCAAATCCTGATGGACTTGGTGCTGTAACAAGTGTTTTAAAGAATTTTCGTTTTTGTGTTTCCATTTTTATTTCCTTTTTGTTTATTTCTATAATTTTACATGTTGCTTATGGTCAAAAACCAAAGACAAGAAGTGAAAGAGCAAAAAAAGTAAAACAAGATTCTTACTGGGATAAATATGGAAAACAAGCAAGAGAAGTAATAAATGTTTTACTAGAAAAATACGCAGACGAAGGAATTGAAAATCTTGAAGATGCTGAAGTATTGAGAGTTAAACCAATTAGTGAATTTGGAAGGCCTTTAGAAATTATGAAGATGTTTGGGGGGAAGGAAGGGTATCATAAAGTTATAAAAGAAATAGAAGAGCGACTATACCAAACGAATGGAGCGATGAAGAGATGATTAGGGGAATTGAGGAGAGGTTGTATAAGTGAGAAAGAAATAACTCATAAAGATAATTCTAACTCTTTTACATTAATCTTTTTAAAATAATTTTCTAAATATTTAATTCGATTTTCATATATTGCAATTATTGATTCTGGAGGATACTCTGTTGAAGATCTCAATTTATTTTCAGGGTAAGTTAAAAATGAGATATCATATTCATTCCAATTTTCTAAAGTGTTCCAAGGAGTTACTATAAATCCTTGATGAATTAAAGAACATCTCCATTCATGATATAATTTTGTAGCTTCATTATTTGTAATCCCGTTATTTGGAAGAGACAATAAGGAAATAAATCTAGCTTTTGAAGAATTTTCCTTTAAATATAATAATCTTGCTAAACTTTCGAAGCCTAAAAAACAAATCTGAAATATCAATCTGCCATGATCCTTTTTATCCACAAATTCTTTTAATAAAGAGAGCCGTTTTTTGTGAAATAAAATAAATTTTTCAATGTTCACTAGCACCTTTTCATTTGATTTTTCAGCCACTTTCAAAAACCTCCCTCAAAACAGCCCCCATCAAATTCTCACTACTTCCTTTATTCTCCTTAATCCTAAACTCCAACTCATCACAAAACCTCATAAGAGCATCAACCTTTTCAACAATTCTTTTTTGTTCGGAGAGGGGTGGGAGAGGAATTAAATATTTTTGAATAGTTGAAGTAGCAAGTTCTGTTTGCTTTGTACTTCCCGTAGAAATATTGTTAATTTCACCTTGAACCTTTGGACCAGCAAACCAGAAAAAAAGATATTTAGATAAAACAAAATTCTTGAAAGGGCGAATTACCGTAACATGAGAATCTGCTACTGCACAATCATAAGAATTAAATCTTTCATCATAAACAATTATCCTCCCGAGAGTTCCTAATCCTGTTGAATTCCAAAGCAAATCTCCTGTTTGAACAAATCTTTCTTTTTCATATTTATTTATTGTTTCTGGATCAATAAATTTTGCCTTAAACATTTCAAATCCATTCCATTGGATACATTTTTGTGCAATCACAGGGTATTTCTCTACTTCAGAATATTTAGGACTTTTTCCTCTTTGAATGTACTCACAAACATCCCCCAACCGACACCAAACCCAACCCTTCGGCAACTCATAAGGGATTTCATCCTCACTAATAGCAGGCAACTCCTTCCCCCTCTTTATCCTCCCCTCCAGAACCAACCTCTCCTTCTCCTTCCGAATCTTCTTAAACAATTCAGATGCAGGTTCATCCTTAGGATTTTGCGGAACTAATTTTCCTTGAACAGCTTCTGAGAGGATTGATTGTTTGAGTTTTGTTAGGAGAATTTTATCTTGTGAGATATTCTGACCAAGTTGTTTTATTTCTTTTTCTATTGATTGTATTTTCTGGAGGATCTTTTTCTGTTCTGGTAAATCTGGAAGATCAATCTCTAAAGGTAAGAATTTTTTTGGTTTTAACTCTGTTTTAATCCCTCCTTTAATTTGAGTTTGTACTATTTTCTTAAATGGAACACTTTTAAGAAACCACTTAAAATAATCAATATCAATTTTACTTTTATCAAATTCATAAGAAGAATAATGTATAGTTGCCAAAACATCTTCCTCTCCTTGGTAAACCCCAACAGCCCCTTTCTCAACATTAATTCCTGAAATAACTAAATCTCCAGATTTTATTAGAATCATATTTGTATTTGTTTCCTTATTTTCCAAAAAGTGCATATTTCCTGAGAAATCTATTTTCTGCAACCTCTTTAAACCAAGTTTGTTAGCTTCTGCTGGTTTAAATCTATCATTACGTTCTTTTAGGAAATTAGAGATTTGGGTTTTCATCCTTCTTCTCCCAATCTCTCAAACATTTATTTAATTTATCTCTTCCCAATATCAAAAAAGGAAACTTTTGTCTTAATTCATTTGAATAACCTTTTGGTACAGAGCAACTTAAGACTTCTTTTCCAACTTCTTTAACTAAGGAAAAAGCTGGAACAAAATCAGCATCTAAAACGTTCCAGTGCTCTTTTTTTATCATGATATGGTCTAATCTGTTAGAACCGACACCGAACTGATTCACAATCAGCGGATTGGTGATATCCCACGTAACTTCTCCCGGTAACTGATGTGCCCTGCAATACACATCATAGACATCTTTAAACCCATAATGTAGTACTTCCTCATAATTCTTCGTTGAAACTCTTGGTCCTAAATTAAAATCACCAAGAATAATCACTCCTTCAGTTTTCGTCTCATTTGCCACACGCAATACTTCTTCTATTTGCTTGCTTCGTTTTTGTTCAATCTTTTTGTCATCCATTTGATGAAAAACACCGCCGGATGTCAGGTGGATATTAACAATATTGATGCTTACACTTCCGCAGATTTTCACACTTGCATTTAACATTCCGCGTTTTGTAAATATTTTCTCATCCACCGTCCCCAATTCCACAAACGGAGTGAAATTCCATTCGATCATCGGAAATTTTGAGAATGTCATCAATCCGCTGCCCCAATTGAATCTTTGCATTTCAGGATAGGCGTGATATGGATACACCTCTTCTAATTCTTCAATAAAATATCGATGATGTTTTCGCAAATAGACTTCCTGTAATGCAATTATATCTGCATTTGAATCTTTCAATTGCTTTGCGATCGCTTCCGTTCTTTTCTCGATATAGGCGGCGGGTTTAAAAAACGACAAACCAAACAAATTAATATCCAAGAGTCCGGCGTTAAAGGTTAGGATTGTGATTGGTTTAATCATTATTCTATCAAACAGAAAACGCAATCAGAATTTGCGCCGGGTAGTAGGTACCCAAAACCAAAAACTGCGATAGCTTAAAATCAACTTTAAATCGCCGAATTGAAAGCACAGCATCTGAAATACAAAATAAAATCGCTCCGAGTAATGCCAACCCTGCTTTTTGTGTTCCCATTGTTTGCCATAATATTTCAGCCTGCCAAGTCATCAGAATTATCACGCCAATATAAAGGAGAACCGGGATTTTCATCCTGCCAAGTGAAGGGCGTAAATACAGAAATAAAATACTCCCTAACAACACATAGGGAATAAGATCTAGATTTAATCCTTGAAAACCATTTGCTGACATAAAAGCGGCTGCATATAAAATGTGTGCGGAAAAAAATCCAATCAATCCAAAAATGAATTTATTCAATGGACGCATGAGCATTATATCACCAAAAAGAGAGGCCGTCAATCCTGCAATGATTAACGGTTTGTAGAGAGTGGACAAATCACTATAACCGGCGAGTCCGACACCGATGACAAACAGAACTGTTAAGGGTTTAAAAACCGTTATTTGCTTGATAGAATTTCTGTATTCAGCCCGAATATGCAAAACTCCGAATATGATAATCGGAATGAGAAATAATTCTTGGTTATAGGTGACGAATATATTCATCCGGAAGCGCACCCATTTCTTTAAATTTTTCTAATTCAAGGATGATAAACAACCCATTCGCTTTAGCATAAATTATACCGGCAGAGTCCGTTAAAATACTTTTCCCGATAACTTTTTTTACCGTGCTTTTTTCAACCCATGCTTCGACGAGAATATCAATTCCAAGCGGAACAGGTCTAAGAAACTCCGTAGTGAGTTTTGCCGTCATCACCGGGAATTTATTTATCCAAGATGCCACGCCCATGGATTCGTCCAACACGGCAGAAATGGCTCCGCCATGCACATGGTTTGGAGGGCCTTGAGCGAATTTCCCAAAAAATATTTTCGCGAACAGGTGTTTCGTCTCTGCGTTAAAATAATAACTTAAGTCGATTCGATTATCTTTCCTGTTCGCAGACACAAAAGACGATTGGTATTTTCCGAGGTCTAACTTTGTTAATCCTTTAATTTTTGAAAATGCATTCATAACGATTTAAGTATTATTAAGACGATACTCCACTTTTCATAAATACAGCATTCCGAAAAAATGTGAGATACTCCCGCCTAAAACAAAAATATGCCAAATCACATGGTGGTACGGTAATCTTTGCCACGCATAAAAAATAACACCGGCTGTATAAAGTACGCCACCTATGGCGAGCCACATTAAGGAGGTAAACGGCAGCATGATGATCAGAGGTTTAATTGCAATGACGACTATCCATCCCATTAAAAGATAGAGCACAACACTTAGTTTTTCGAATTTCCCGAACATGATGGTTTTTAACAAAATCCCAAGGATTGCCAATCCCCAGACAATTCCGAAAAGAGTCCAGCCCCACGGACCCCGCATCACCGTTAATGTGATTGGGGTATACGTCCCTGCGATGAGTAAAAATATTGCGGAGTGATCTAACACGCGGAAGAACTTTTTCACATTCATGTTTGTAAAACCATGATATAGGGTTGAGATTAAATATAGCAGGAACAGTGATGCGCCGTAAATGCTGAACCCGACAACTTTCCATGGGTCACCATTTTGGCTGGCGAGGGTGACCAGGATAACCAATGCAGCAATACTTAATCCTGTTCCTATTCCGTGAGTGATGCTGTTGGCAATTTCTTCGTCCATCGTTTGGATACGTTTGTTTTTTTTATTCATTTTTTTGTATAGCGTCTATACTATTCACTCTGCTCTTTTTTTTAAGTAGTGTTCCACCAAATCGAACGAGTCAATAATCAGCTCAACTTGTTCAATACTCATCTTATTAATTTTACCATCGAGTTCCGCAAACATCTCATAATAAAATTTCTCTGCTTTCTGGAATACAGCTTCTCCTTTTTCAGACAGCGTCAGCCATATTTCTTTGTTATTTGCCGGATTTTTCCCTTTAATAACTAACTTTTTACCGACGAGTTTGACAGACATTTGAGATACCGCCCCCTTCGTAATCCCTAACCGCGATGCAAGCTCAGTAATGTTATTACCCGGGTGTCTTCCGATTGCTTTAATACACTCCAGTTCAGAAAAACTCAATTCCTTATCAATGCCAAATCCTTTAGAGGATTTCTCAAGGATTTTAAGTTGGTTGTGAATAAGAAGAAATTTTTCTGTGATTTGTCTTATAATTAGTTTTTTCATCAATTTCATGGTGTTTAATGTATAGCTACTAAACCATGTTGTGCAAATACAAATCTCACTAATAATTCAAACTCATATCTATCCACTAATAAAACATTTTCTTTTTATTCGATACTTACCCCGCTATTTATGGCGGGGTAAGTACTAGTGCATAAAACTGAACCCCCAACACAAAATTAAGTAGATTCCTCATTCGTACCTCATTTC
>JACNKV010000035.1:0-87109 GCA_014381855.1 Fidelibacterota bacterium
CAGACATGGGAGCGTTTGAATCTCAGTACACAGTCGGTATTGACCCCTTATCCATACTCCCTTTAACTTTTTCCCTAAATCCTGCGTATCCCAATCCGTTTAATCCGAGTACAACAATTAGCTATTCGGTAGAGACAAACGGCCGTTTGTCTCTACAAATTTACGACATCGCAGGGAGACTTGTCGAGACATTGGTAAACGGCATCACCGAACCGGGAATTTACACAGTAAAATGGGATGCGTCTGGCTACTCAAGCGGTGTATATTTTGTTCAGATTCAAACGAAAAAATTTGTAAAGACGCAAAAACTCATCCTCTTAAAATAAAGGAAGATCACAATGAGATACAGATTAAAAACATTATTGATGTTAGGATTATTAACTACGGTAACTGTCGCAACGCAAATGCACGTTGTAGCAGAAGTTTTCACAGAGGCTTGGTGACCATACTGTCCTGATGCCCGGGCCGGGCTCAAGCAGCTTTATGAAAATAATGACAATGTGGTACCGCTCATTTGGCAGGGAGATACGGATAATGCCAGTCCGAATTACTCCGGCAGATATGCGTTTTACCAAGTCCCTGCGTTACCAACTGCACAGTTTGGCGGTTATTTACAAGATGTTGGTGGGGGTAATCCATATCCACGATATCTGAATTATTATAACCAGGTTGTTAATCAAAACAGCCCATTGGAGATTACACAATTTTCCACGACAATTGGAGACAATTTATTGATAACAGCAGATGTTCAAGTCACAAGTTCCATTACAACATCGAATAATAAAATCCTGTTCATCTTAATCCGGAATCAGGACAGTGATTATTTCTGTTCAGTTGTGTCCTATGATGAATCCCAATTTAACTTGACTACTGTCGGACAAACCGAAACATTTGAAACAACAATTCCGGTTCAATCCAATTGGGATGTCGAAAACTTGCAAACCGTGGTAATCGTACAATCTTGGCAGAATAAACATGTTCTCCAAGCGGATATAGAACCAATCTCTCTTGAAAATATGTTCTCGATAAACGCGGAATTTACCGCGTTGGTTTCCGATAACGATCAGGATGGTGTTATTAATCCCGGAGAAGATATTACCATGCTACTGACGGTGGAAAATACATCCTTGAATATTGATGCGGAAAATGTGACCGGCGTTTTTTCTACCGATAATTCTTATGTGACGATTGCACAACCCAACCTGGATTTCGGAGAATTGATTGACAACGGAAGTGCTGTTACTGAAGAAATAGTGCTGCAGATTGATGAAAATAGTCCTCTTGGTGATGTGAATATAGCGTTGACGGTCTCAGCGGAGTATACGGATTTATACGGAAACCCCGGGGAGTTTTCCTATGCGTTTCCCCTTGGAATCAATATAAGTCTGGATCAGTCCGGCTGGCCTTTGGCAACCGAAAATCAGGTGGAATCATCTCCTGCGGTGCTAGATATCAATGGAGACGGTGAGAAAGAGATCATCTTTGGGGAATATGGTGGTCTGCTTCATGTGGTTGATATCTATGGGCAGGAGTTGCAAGGCTTCCCGTTTGATTTGGGCAATGATATTTGGGGATCTCCAGCCGTAGTTGATTTAGAACAAGATGGTGACATCGAAATCATCATTGGATCAAAAAATAAACACATGTTCATCTTGAATTCTGATGGTTCTGTGCAGGCGGATTATAACGCTCAACAATATATTATGGGTACGCCTGCCGTCGGAAACATTGACGATGATCCGGACTTGGAAATCGTGTTTGGCGGTTATTCTTCTCCGGGAAAACTCTTTGCAATTAACGCTGATGGTACTCCGGTCACCGGATTTCCGTTCGAATTGGGTGAGAAAATCCAGCGTGGCGTTGCGCTTGCTGATTTTAACGGAAACGGGAAAGATGATATTGTTTGCGGCACGGATGGAGAAACCCTCGTACTGATTTACGATGACTTAACAATAGCAGATGGATTTCCATTCGAAGTCGGGAATGATTTTAGATGTGCACCGTCTATTTTGGATTTGAGTGGAGAAAAAATCATTTTTTGTGGGTCCAGGGATGATAACTTTTACGCAGTGAATTCGGATGGAACATTACGGTTTCAACTCCAAACGGAAGGTGATGTGGCATCCTCTCCGAGTTTTGTAAATATCGGTGAAGAAATTGGTGTTTTCTTCGGTTCAGATGACGGCAATTTGTATGGTGTTGATATCAATGGGAACGCTTTATCCGGCTGGCCTGTAGATTTGGGTGATGACGTGGAAACCTCCCCGGTTTTTGCGGACGTAGATGGTGACGACAATCCGGAAGTGGTCGTGGCTACTGCTGCCGGATTGCTTTATGTGTTGAATTTAGATGGGACTGTTTTTTCGCATTTCCCCATTGAGAATCCCTATCCCTTTAAAGGAACTGCAACTATCGTTGATATGGACATGGATGGCGATTTGGAAATAGTGGCAGGAAGTACAGGAAATGTTGTCGCCATTGATATAAAAAATTCCGGGAGTATCGAAAATTATTGGAATGTCTACCGGGGAAGCCTTAAACGAACCGGATTTAAAACAGGTACAAGCGGAACAGAAATTCAATTGGAAGTCAATCATTTGAATGGATGGAATCTTGTCGGACTACCACTTAATGTTGCAAGTTCCCACTATCAAGATCAATTTCCTGCTGCCATTGAAGGAACGCTCTATTCGTTTGACGGTGCTTATGTGTTGGAAGAAAACCTATCACCCGGAGTAGGATATTGGTTAAGAATGTCGTCAGAGGGAACAGATGTATTAACCGGAATTACGATAAATTCTGTTGAGATATATCTTATGGAAGGGTGGAATTTAATCACCGGAATTTCAAACCCCATTGATGCTGCAGATATTGTTGACCCTTCGGGAATTGTTGTGGAAGGAACATTATTTCAATACTCGGGCAGTTACAATATTGCCGCTATTATTCAACCCGGAAAAGGTTATTGGATTCGTGCTTCGGAGAGTGGGACAATCCAGTTAATTGCAAACAGAAGATAAATAACAAATAGGGCGTGTGAAAGACCAAACACAAAATGTAAATATGATTAGCCTTGGATGTGCCAAGAATTTGGTGGATTCTGAAATTCTGTTAGGCGGTTTGAAAAAATCGCAAGTGAACATAGTTGAGGACGTAAATTCAGCAGACACCATTGTGATAAACACCTGCGGATTTTTGGACATCGCACGCGAAGAATCTGTAGATACAATTCTGCAGGCAGCTGAATTAAAAAAAACCGGAAATCTGAGTCAGCTGGTGGTTATGGGATGTCTGTCAGAACGATATCCGGCTGAATTAAAAAAAGATATACCGGAGGTGGACCGGTTTTTTGGAACGAATGACCACCATCAGATCGTGTCCTTTTTAACGGGAAAGGATTTTGCCAAGGATGATCCACTTTTCAAACGTTCTTTGTTGACGCCGAATCATTACGCGTACCTGAAAATTGCAGAAGGCTGTGATAATGCCTGCTCTTTCTGCAGCATTCCGATTATGCGCGGAAAACAAATTAGCCGTTCTGTAGAGGCTATTAAATCCGAAGCAGAAAGATTGGTGAAAAACGGTACAAAAGAATTGTTGATTATTGCACAAGATACGACATCTTACGGATGGGATTTAGAACCGAAGCAGTCATTAGATGATGTGATTCGGGAATTGGATAAAATTGGCGACCCATTAAAATGGATTCGTCTGCATTACGCCCACCCATCTCATTTATCGCAGGAAATTATTGATGCGATGGCTGAGTCAGATAAAGTTTGCCGCTATTTGGATATTCCTGTTCAGCATATCTCCAATCACATTCTACAGTCGATGCAAAGAGGTCTTGGAGAAAAAGGCATTCGAAATCGATTAGACCGTCTGAAACAAGCCATCCCCGGGATACGAATTCGCACCACAATCATTGTTGGATATCCCGGCGAAACGGAAAATGATTTCCTTCAACTGTGCAACTTTATACGGGAAACACAATTTGATCGACTCGGAATATTTACATACTCAGAGGAAGACGATACCTTAGCAGCAAACCTTGAAGATGATGTTCCAAGAGCAGTAAAAGATGAGCGAAAAATGATTCTTCAGGAAATTCAGATGGAAATCAATCTGAATAAAAATACAGCTATCATCGGAAAAACGATTGATGTGTTAATTGATGAAACCAAAGAAGATTTCGCAATCGGCAGAACAGAATTTGATTCACCGGAAGTTGATAATCGTGTGATTGTCCACGGAGATTTGCAAGATGGTGATTTTGTGCAAGTAGAAATTACTGACGCGAATGAAGTTGAACTGATGGGTAAAGTATTCGATTCTTAATGAAGACACTTTCAACTGTATTAATGGTCGCCAATCTGTGGGGATTTCCAGGCTGGAGGGTTCCGGCTGAATTTGTTGGAATGTGGGAAGGTTCCGGGCATGAAATTGTATCGTGGAGTGAGGAAGATAGTATTTTCTTCTCTCTGGAAATTCATGAGGATGGCACCGTAACAGGCCATGTTGGAGACGCTGTTTTAGAGAATGGCGTTCTGAAAACAAATGGTTGGTTCGTTCAGTTATTGGGGAATCCAAAATATATAATTGGTGGTGACTTAAATGGCGCTATCGTTGAAAAAGAAGGCATCTTCCGTAAAAAATTGAGATGGCTACTACTGGATTATATTAATGGCCAATTTGAAGGTGGGTTTCATACAAGCGGAACGTTTACTCACCCGTGGGCAGGAAATAACCATTGGAAAAAACACATGCGCATGACCGGAGTGGATGTGAAATTATTTAGAAAACACTAAATTTATCAGAGGTAAACACAGTATGACCACACGCAGTATCCACGCACCGACAGGGACAAAGCTTTCCTGCAAGAACTGGCAGATAGAAGCACCTTATCGGATGATTCAAAATAACCTTGATCCGGATGTCGCCGAAAACCCCGATGAATTAGTCGTTTACGGCGGGAAGGGAAAGGCAGCACGCAACTGGGAAAGTTACAACGCTATCCTGGCAACCTTACAACGACTTGAACCTGATGAGACGATGCTGGTGCAATCCGGGAAACCGGTTGGTGTGCTAAAAACACATACGACGGCACCGCGAGTGCTAATCGCAAATTCCAATTTAGTACCAAATTGGGCAACGTGGGAACATTTCAACGAACTGGACAAACAAGGCTTGATGATGTACGGTCAGATGACAGCCGGTTCGTGGATTTACATCGGTACACAGGGAATTTTACAAGGTACTTACGAAACCTTCTCTGCGGCTGCAAAACAACATTACAACAGCGACCTTACCGGGAAGTTTATCCTAACTGCAGGGCTTGGCGGAATGGGTGGCGCTCAACCGCTTTCTGTTACAATGAACAATGGAGTTTGTATTGCAATAGAAGTTGATCCTCACAGAATCCAGCGCAGACTGGAGACCAAATATCTTGATGTTGCGACCGAATCGCTGGATGATGCCCTCACAATCGCCAGAGATGCAGCCATCAAAGGTGAACCGCTTTCAATCGGATTGCTTGGAAATGCCGCTGATGTCGTACCGAAAATTGCGGAAATGGGAATCGTACCGGATATGGTCACCGATCAAACGTCCGCTCACGATGAACTTGACGGCTACATTCCAAATGGGATGACTTATCAACAGGCATTGGATTTACGGAAAACTAATCCCGATAACTATATTCATGAAAGTTTCCGTGCTATGGGTGAACATGTGCAGGGGATTTTAAAACTGAAAGAAATGGGTGCGATTGCGTTTGATTACGGAAATAATCTCCGTGGACAGGCAAAGAAAGCCGGCGTCGAAAACGCGTTTGATTTCCCGGGATTTGTCCCCGCTTATGTCCGTCCGCTTTTCTGCGAAGGCAAAGGACCTTTCCGCTGGGTGGCGCTCTCTGGCGATCCGGAAGACATTTACAAAACCGACCAAAAAGTGCTGGAGCTTTTCCCTGAAGATGAAGCATTGGTACGATGGATCAAGTTGGCACAGGAAAAAGTACAGTTTCAGGGATTGCCGTCCAGAATCTGCTGGCTGGGGTATGGTGATCGAGCAAAATTGGGCGTGGCAATCAATCAAATGGTGGCAAACGGTGAACTGAAAGCGCCCATCGTCATTGGGCGTGACCACTTGGATTGCGGATCGGTCGCTTCACCTTATCGCGAAACCGAAGCCATGAAAGACGGCTCCGATGCGGTCGCAGATTGGCCTTTGCTTAATGCTTTAGTCAGCACAGCAAGCGGTTCGACATGGGTGTCGCTGCATCACGGCGGGGGAGTCGGAATGGGACTTGCTATCCATGCCGGACAGGTAATCGTTGCCGACGGAACTCCGGAGATGGAAATCCGTTTGCAGAGAGTACTGACCAACGACCCGGGTATGGGAATTTTGCGCCATGCCGATGCGGACTATGAAGATGCCGTCGAAAACGCTAAAAAATGGAATGTTGATATTCCGATGATGGATAAGGATAGGGATTAAGATTAGGATAAAATAACATGGAGAAAGATTAGGCGTTCAGCTAAAAAGTATTTTATTTTGAAAAACACATTCAAGATGGATGAAAACCTATTATAAACCTCCAATTCTTATACAGGACACTTTGTCCTGTAATAATTACCGAAACAATATTAAACACCCGATTAAATGAAACGGTATTGGATAAAAGATAGTTTGTCACCTTATTTCATGACGCATACTGTTGTTGATTGGATGAATGTATTTGTCAATGCAGGTTTAAATGGGATTATTTTAGACTTGTTCTCTTATTATCGATATAAGTATGAAATTGAAATATTTGCTTACGTGATAATGCCAAATCATTTACATTATATAGCGTGTTTTAATCAGGAAAAGTATGGTTTGAGTCAGTTTGTCCGAGACTTCAAAGCTCAAATATCAAAAAAATTGTATCAACGATTAAGATTAATGAAAAATGAAACCAGTTTCCCAGTCGATAATATTTTTTCGGAAAATAACTTAAAAATCAATAATCCTAAATTTCTAATAAGACATTTTGAAAAAGAGGGGAATCGTAATAATCAACAATTTAAACTATGGAGAGATGATGAATGTCCGGTTATTCTTGGATATGAAGAAATGGCGATACAGCGTTTAAATTATTTGCATGAAAATCCGGTAAGAAAAGGATGGGTAACAAAACCGGAAAATTATATTTATTCCAGTGCAAGATATTATGAAAATGGGGATATATTCCCGTTTAGAGTAACTCATTTGATTAAGAATGAATAGGGTTAATCACTTAGCAGGACGAAGCGTCCTGCTAAAAGTATTTTCTTTATGAAAAATAAATTCAAGATGAATGAAAAACTATTAAACAACTCACAATCTTTTACAGGACACTTTGTCCTGTAAAATTACTTGTAGCTAACAACAATTATGAAAAAACTCACAAATATCGGTCAGCTTGTTACCTGCAATTCTGACACCAATAATATCGAAACTCTGTCGAATGTTGAAATGCTTATTGAAAACGATCGGATTGTCAGCATCGCACCATCCGTCGGTAACGGTGATGAAACAATTGACTGCCAACATAAACTCGTAACGCCGGGATTTGTCGACCCGCATACTCATCCGGTCTTTTTTGACGGCAGAGATGAAGAATACTCCCTGCGTCTTTCCGGCGCAACATACGAAGAGATTGCCGAAAAGGGAGGAGGGATTCGCTCAAGTATTTCCGGAGTACAAAATGCATCCGAAAATGAATTAATGAAACGCGTAATAAAACGTATGAATCGCTTTCTACATTTGGGGACAACCACTATAGAAGCCAAAAGCGGATACGGTTTGGATACCGAATCTGAGTTGAAATCCTTACGTGTTTTGGATAGGGTGAATAAAGAGCATCCGATTGATATTGTACCAACATTTTTAGGAGCACATGCCTTTCCGCCGGAATTTGCCGATAACCATGATGGATACGTGGATTTACTCTGCGATGAAATGATCACGGCAGTTGCCGAACAGGGGATTGCCAAATATTGTGATGTATTCTGCGAAAACGGATATTTCACAGTGGAACAGTCCCGCCGAATTTTGGAAACAGCAAAAAAACACGGACTTATCCCACGACTTCACGCAGATGAGTTTGAAGACTCCGGTGCAGCGGAATTAGCGGCGGAAGTCGGTGCTGTGTCGGCGGATCATTTGATGGCTGTCAGTGATGCCGGAATTACAGCATTAAAAGACGGAAATGTAACCGCTACATTGCTTCCGGGGACGACTTTCTATTTGGGGAAACAATCATACGCTCCCGCAAATAAACTGACGGAAGCCGGTATTCCAATCGCATTGGCGACGGATTTTAATCCGGGTAGCAGTCATTTACAATCAATGCCGTTTATGATTTCATTGGCGTGTTTGTATTTGGGAATGTCGGTTGAAGAAGCATTCAAAGCGGCAACGTGGCAGTCCGCAGTAACGCTTGGAATGGAGCATGAAGTCGGTAGTATAGAAGTGGGGAAGAAAGCCGATCTGGTCATTTGGGATTTGGCGCGATTGATAGAAATTCCGTACTTTAGTTCTGACGTTCCGATGATTTCTGTGATGAAAACCGGTAATCTGCTCAACCTTTGAAAGGTTTGGTTACAAACTTTTACATGACACGTTGTCCTGTAAAATAAATGATTCTTGCAGGACGAAGCGTCCTGCAATTAGAAAAGGATTTAAAAATCATCTCCATTTGTCAGGGGTTACAATAGAGAATGGAAATGCCCTTTACAAAGAATGGGGATTTAGAGAGATGTTGATACATTAGTTTTAGAAATTTACGTGGATGAATAAATGATTAGAAAAACTGTTTTTATACTGTTGCTTGTTTCTGGTTGGCTTTCGGCTCAATCCGTTAGCGGGTTTGTTCGTGAAAATGCCACCGGTGAACCGTTATTTTATGTGAATGTGTTTTTGAAAAACACCCATCTTGGCGGTGCTACCAATCAGGATGGATATTATGTAATCCCGAAAGTTCCGCCTGGTACCTACGAAATCGCGGTGTCCATCATTGGATATAAAATGGAATTACGAACGATCACTCTCAGTGCCGGGGAAAATTTACGCCTAGATTTCCGTTTGAATATGGAAGCCGTAGAGGGGCAGACCATCAATGTCACCGCTACGCGTGAAAAGTTTCGGCAAATGGTTGAACCAAGTCAGATTACATTGGATGTCAGAGAGATCAATGTCGCACCGGCTTTTATCGAAGCAGATGTTTTCCGCACGATCCAGATGCTGCCCGGCGTGCAAACCTTGAATGATTTTTCCAGTGCGCTGTATGTTCGCGGTAGTACGCCCGACCAAAATCTTATCATGTTGGACGGAATTACCGTGTACAATCCTTATCATATCGGCGGTGTGTTTTCGACATTCAACACCGATGCCATCAAAGAAGCGGATTTCCATGCCGGAGGATTTCCGGCACGGTACGGCGGAAGGATGGGCGCAATTCTGAATATCATCAATCGTGAGGGTAATACCGAAGAATTTACCGGAAAAGCGAATATATCTTTAATCTCAAGTAAAGGGATGATCGAAGGACCGCTGCCAAAGTGGAAAAATATTAAAGGTTCATGGATGCTGGCAGGACGGCGAACCTATTTTGATAAGGTGGCTGACTTTTTCTGGTTCTTTATTAAACCGGCGATCGCAAAAAGTGACCCCTATCTTAGCGAAGATGAAATACCTGACCATATTTTTCCGTATTACTTCTACGACTTGGAAGGAAAGGTCAATCTTGATATCGGAGATGACCATCGGGTAACACTCAGTTCATTTTACGGGGATGATGTTTTATATTTTGAAAATCAATATCGTGATGAATGGAGCGATGATGAAGAAGCAATGGAAGATGATTATAACTTCTCCGGTATGTTTGATTGGCGGTGGGGAAACCGTACTAACAGTCTGACCTGGCGGTGGATAATCAATCCGAATTTGATTGCTAAAACTTTTGTTGCCGACAGCCGGTTCCGTTTTTGGATGGATATGGATGAACATGATTGGGGAATGTACATTTATGATGGTGATACCACCGTGTTTGACGAAGGTTATTACATGGATATTTTTGATATCGTACATGACAGAACACTTGAAACAGAATTGGTTTGGCTGCCGAATGAAAGCCATACGGTAACGGGCGGTTTCCAGCGAAAGTATGTTGATTTTGATCTTGGAATGAAATTCAAGTATGAGAATTTGGATACATCTATCACTGACATCCCGCTGGATATCACGGACAAAACGGTCGAAAATGCGGTTTTCCTTCAGGATAAATGGAAGATTGGTCAGCGCTTTTCGATACAGTATGGGTTAAGAACCACCCATTATAGCCTGCATGATTCGCTTTATTTTGATCCCCGTATCGGATTCAAATATATGCTGACCGATGATCTGTCCATCAAAGTGAACTGGGGACGTTTTCACCAGTTTTTAACGATTGCCAATCCGCAGGATGAGAATTTCCGTTTCATCGATATTTGGATGGGCATCCCGGAAGATTACCCCGCAAGCATGGCGGAGCACACTATCATTGGGTTGGAATATCTGAGCCCGAACGATATTTTATTCCGGCTGGAAGGTTATTACAAAGATTTTGATAATCTCATCACGCTGCGGCAGGCATCATTATTTACCGAAGACGAAGGACAACTATTGTTTGATCCGTTCAACGAGTTTTGGGAAACAAAAGCCTATGCCTGGGGGTTGGAGTTTTTGGCGAAGAAAACAACCGGAAGAGTGCAAGGGTGGATCGGCTACACCTACGCACACACAGAACGGAAGACAGAACTCCACGGTTGGTACGTTCCGAAATACGATCGCACACATACTTTGAACATGGTCGCTGACTGGCAGTGGACGGACATCACGCACGTGAGCATGGCAATTTCATCTTCCAGCGGAAATCCGTACACGCCGATCATGGGAAGATATCAACAATATCATGAAGATCACTATATGGGGATAGACTGGTGGGGAGTGGAAAAATACTTGGTCGGTGAAAAGAACGGTGAGCGTTATCCGGCATATTTCCGCTGGGATATCAGTTTCATCCGTCGGAAACCCACCAAATACGGACATCGGGAATGGTATTTCCAAATCATCAATGCCACGAATCACATGAATCCGCTCTTATATATTTATCAACAGAAGTATAATCACAAAGAGCAAAGAACTGAAGGAGTGGAGCGGATGGCTCTTCCGATGTTCCCATTTTTACCGACTTTTGGCGTGAGGTTTGAATTTTGAGAGTAAGAATTAGCCACACAGAGAGTACAGAGAATATGTTAAGTTTGCCGAAGAAATATTATGAAGGTTTAAAGTCATGACGATAAATAATGAAAGTATTACTGTGAAAAATATATTGGGTATAAACAAAGAAAATCCGATTTATTCAATTCTAAATTTTAAATTCTTCATTTTACTTTGTTCTTCGTTTTTTTTAACCTCCTGCGGGCATTGGGGCTGGGAGGATGTGGAATCCGATTACAAGTCGGAACTGAATGTGATCGGATTTATTTCATCGTATACAACAATCCCAAGTAGAATTATCGTCGAAAAAACACTGGGTTTGGATGAACCAACTTCGGTTTGGGTGGAAGGAACAGATACCGTGTGGTATGGTGAAGGACCGGAGGATTATTATCTTTGCTGTGGTTACCGAAAATCACTGTATGGAATCGACAGTGCAGACGTCATTGTGTCGGATGGCGTTACGGATTATCATTTCCATCCATTAACAAACATTGAAGAAGACGATTGGCGTGCACGTCGTCGGTTTAACTGGTATTATGATACGACAAACACCTTTCAGCCCCAGCCGGAAACCACCTATAATTTGACAGTAACCACGCCCGACAATATGGTTCTGACGGGGGAAGTAACCACACCATCGCAGATGGAGATTATTGATGATTACGAGCACACACCCGATACGCTGAATGCGGGAATTCCGTTTGGCATTCACTGGCAAAATTACGACGGGCACGGCTATGTGTCCGTTAACCCGGTGGATTCTTGGTTCTGCGGTATGCATTTTAAAAGGTATTTCAGTGCAGGAGAGACGCAATTAACAACTCCCCATGAAAATTGCCTTGACGATTTGGATGATTATTACGATCCTGACACCGTGATGATTGAGGTCATCGGTATGGATGAAAATTATCACAATTATTTTGTCAAATACAGCGGGGAAGATGACTTCGTTGATTTCATCCTCGGTGGCGGGAGTTCAGGAGATTCCTTTGGAGTTCAGGGTGGATTAGGCGTATTTGGAGCCATCACAGTTGACCGAATTTACCGAATCATGAAACCTTAGGAAACCATAGGAAACCATAGGATAAATACTTGATTTGTGTTTGGATACCCTGTTAAACTTGTGTTCATAATTCTCTAATCTAAATCAGAAGTGAGAACAAACATGAAAAAAACAGTTGTCATTGTACTCCTATTATTGTGTGTGCAGGGCTTGTTCGCAAGTTATTCTTTTTATAAATGTGTCCGTACTACATGTGCGAACTATCACATAGACGTTGATCTGCGTGATATGGGTTTTTCCGGTAACCATTTTCTTTTAACACTGAATAGTATGCGGAATAATTTTGAAAGAGTAATTCTAATCGGTTATCTTGCTGTCGGTAGTGCTATCTTGAAACAAAATTATCTAGAAGATAAAAACAAAGACTATGAAGCATTAAATCCATCCTTAATTACCGTGAGAGTGAATTTACCCATGGGAAGAAATATTACGGTTATTTCTACTACGGCGACTCTGAAGCAGATTATGGATTTATCTAATGGGATTGTAGAACCCGCAGCATTTATGCGAAAAATAAACATGACAGCACATTAAAGGAGGAAATATGTTAGATCCTACATCATTATCAGGAACATTAATCGAATATGCAAGAGCTCTCGGCTGGTCAATAGTTGCCGCCATCGGGTTTGCTTTCGGGATTGGAATCGCACTCAAAGTCTTTGACTGGCTTTCAACAGATATCGATGAGTGGGAAGAAATCAAAAAAGGCAATATGGGTGTCTCATTGATTTTCGTCTCTCTGATCATAATGGTTGGATTGCTGGTTTATAAAGTGATCTAAAATAAATGGTCGTATCGCTCTTTTATTTTTTATAGACTAAAACACTGAAGAAGGATCAAAATGATCCTGTTGCGCATCTTACCACATCAAAAACGGAGGTACACATGAAATCCAAATCGGATTTAAAACAAATGGACTTAGCCGGTCCCGGCATTGGAACGTATGAAGAAGTAAAAAATGTTTTACCGGATAAATATCAAACGTTGCTGAATCCCAAGGAGACTCAGCAGGCAATTTATGCGGTAAAAAACTATATCGAAGAGAATCTCAATAAAGAATTGAACCTTATGATGGTGTCTGTTCCTCTTATCATGGATAAGGAAAGCGGGATGAATGATTATCTTGACAGGGATGGCTCACGCACCCCCATCGATTTTCCCGCCGGACTTGGTTTAGAGAAACGCATAGAAGCACAAGTGGTTCAAGCAGCGACAAAATGGAAGCGTTGGGCATTGAAACAGTACCAGTGTGAAATCGGCGAAGGAATTAATACCGATATGCGTGCTGTTCGGAAGGATTATTTTTTAGATCATGATCATAGTTCTTATGTTGATCAATGGGATTGGGAACGCGTAATCACTGAGGATCAACGAAATTTGTACTTCTTGACGGACATTGTAAAGAAAATATGGAAGGTCTTGAAAGGGGCTGAAGCGCATGTTCAAGAGATGTTTCCCAAGCTGATTGATGACCGGTATCCAAGCCTGCCGGACGAGTTGAAATTTCTCCATGCCGAGGAAATTTTGGATATGTACCCTGACCTACCGCGGAAGCAACGCGAAACGCAAATATTACAGGATTATCCCGCTGTGTTTATTTATGGAATAGGCTGGACATTGAAAGACGGATATCCACATGAAATGCGTGCGGCAGATTATGACGATTGGGTCACCGAAACGATTACAAAGGATGGTCAGCTCATGCATGGATTGAATGGAGATATTTTAGTGTGGAATCCGGTCACGAAACGCCGGCATGAGTTAACCTCAATGGGAATACGTGTCACTGCCGAAACCTTGAAAAAACAGCTGGAGATTACCGGACAAAACGATTTCTTGTCCATGCCGTATCATAAAGCAGTGCTGAATGACGAAATTCCCATCAGTATCGGTGGTGGTATCGGTCAATCACGAACCTATATGCTCCTCCTGAAAAAAGCACATTTAGGTGAAGTGACTGTCTCCATCTGGCCGAAACAGCTGAAAGAGATTTGCGAAGAAAAGAATATCTATGTCTTGGAATAATCCTTCCCAATAACACGGAAAAAGTTAAAACGCCTGTTCTCAAATGAATGGGCGTTTTTCGTTATCGGTTGTATTGGTGAAAAGCGCACCCAGCACGTTTTGCATCGTTTGTATATCAGGTGCTGTGACCAAAGATTTTCGAACGGCGGCTGCTCCCGGGAATCCTTTAAGATACCACCCAAAATGTTTCCGCATTAAATTAGAACCTACATGCTCTCCTCGACTTTCGACAAGCAGATCAAGGTGACGACGACACATCGCAATTCGTTCTTCTAATGTCGGAGGAGGTGGAATGAGTTCGTTTTTCAATCCGACATTCAGTTCACGAAAAATCCATGGGTTTCCTAAGGCAGCTCTTCCAATCATAATTCCGTCACATCCGGTTTCGCCTAACATTTTGTGCATGCTATTTACAGACGTAACATCGCCATTTCCGATAACAGGGATACTGACAGCCTGTTTGAGTGTTTTTATCATCGACCAATCAGAGGTACCGGTGTATCCTTGTTTGGTTGTCCGCGGGTGAAGCGTAATCGCCTTAACGCCTGCATTTTCCAACAGTTCTCCTGCTTTAGGAATTACGATTGAGTTTGAGCTCCAGCCTGAACGCATTTTTACGGTAACAGGAATATCAGGGACGGCTTCTACAACTGCCGCGGTAATGTCTTCCATGAGTACTAAATCTTTCAACGCTGCCGATCCGGCACCTTTCTTAGTAACTTTTGGAACTGGACATCCATAATTGATATCCAGAATATCAGGTTGAAATTTATCGGCAACAAATTTTGCAGCTTTCCCCATCACCGATGGATCGTCCCCAAAGATTTGTACACCTATCGGACGTTCGAAAGGTGTAAAGCGAATCATTTCCAGTGTTTTTTCGTTCTCACGAATAATTCCGTGGGCAGAGACGAACTCCGAATACACAACTCCGGCTCCCTGTTCTTTGCATAATCGTCTGAATGGAGTATCGGTGACTCCTGCCATCGGAGCTAAAATTATAGGGTTCGGCAGTTTGATGTTTCCAATAGTTAGCATTTCTGTGTTTTACCAAAAAATATGTAGGGTGAAATTAACCAGATTCTGAAATAATAATCTGATTATTTCATGATTGGTTGATTGATGGGAAGTATAAGAAATATGTAAATTGAATATCTGAGTTCAATTGAAAAATGAATCAGACGTATTTATAACGAATAACATTAAATAAACAGGAAAATAAAAGAATGTTTGATATTGAAATGATTAAGGCGGTGTATTCACGAATGGAAACCCAAATAAAAAAGGCAAAAGAAGTTGTCGGGGTTTCCATGACCTTAACAGAAAAAAATCTCTATGCGCATTTAGCCGAGGATACTCCAAATCAAGCATTTGTGCGTGGTGAGAATTATGTAAATTTTAATCCTGATAGAGTGGCGATGCAGGATGCAACTGCTCAAATGGCGCTACTGCAATTTATGCAGGCTGGAAAAACTAAGGTAGCCGTTCCGTCTACCGTCCATGCTGACCATCTCATTCAAGCAAAAACCGGGGCTGCAAATGATTTGCCGGTTGCCATAGATACTAACCGTGAAGTCTATGACTTCTTATCGTCTGTTTCGAATAAATACGGTATTGGCTTTTGGAAGCCCGGTGCGGGAATTATCCACCAAGTTGTACTCGAAAATTATGCGTTTCCAGGGGGGATGATGATCGGGACGGACTCTCATACGGTGAATGCCGGAGGATTGGGGATGATTGCAATTGGTGTCGGCGGAGCAGATGCTGTGGATGTGATGGCAGGAATGCCATGGGAGCTTAAATTCCCAAAACTCATTGGTGTAAAACTCACCGGCAAACTCAACGGATGGGCTGCACCAAAAGATGTCATTTTAAAGGTAGCTGGAATTGTCTCTGCAAAAGGTGGAACCGGAGCAATCGTTGAATACTTCGGAGAAGGGGCGACTTCCTTGTCTGCGACGGGAAAAGGAACCATCTGTAATATGGGTGCGGAGATTGGTGCAACCACATCAACCTTTGGGTATGATGAAAGTATGGAGCGCTATCTAAGAGCGACAGGACGCGAAGAAGTGGCAGATGCTGCCAATAAGATTAAAGAACACCTCACCGGTGATCCGGAAGTTTATGCAAATCCGGAAAAATATTTCGACCAAGTTATCGAAATTAACTTGTCTGAACTTACACCACATTTGAATGGTCCGTTTACGCCGGATTTAGCCACACCGGTAGCGGAGATGAATGCAAAAGCAACCGAAAACGATTGGCCTTTAGACGTAGAATGGGCATTGATTGGCTCATGCACAAATTCGTCGTATGAGGATTTAACACGTGCCGCATCTATCGTCGAAGATGCCGTAAATAAAGGTATAAAACCCAAAGCCGTCTTGGGAATTAATCCCGGTTCAGAGCAAGTCAGATATACGGCAGATAGAGACGGTTTGCTGGATACGTTCAGAAAGTTTGAATCGACGAAGATATTTACAAATGCGTGTGGTCCGTGTATCGGACAATGGGACAGGGAGGGCTCCGAAAAGGAGAAAAAGAACTCCATTGTACATTCGTTTAATCGAAATTTCGCCAAAAGAGCAGATGGCAATCCAAATACCCATGCGTTTGTTGCATCGCCGGAAATGGTCGCCGCCATTGCAATCTCCGGGCGGTTGGATTTTAATCCTGTGACCGACACGTTAACCACTGAAAAAGGTGAGCAGGTCAAACTTACAGAGCCCAGCGGATTTGAATTACCTCCAAACGGTTTTGGTGTGGAAGACAATGGATATCAAGCCCCCGCGGCTGATGGCAGCAATGTCGAAGTCATCGTAAATCCGAACTCTGAAAGATTGCAATTACTTACACCGTTTGCCCCGTGGAATGGTGAAAATATCCTTGGAGCAAAACTGTTAATTAAGGCTAAAGGAAAGTGTACCACAGATCATATCTCCATGGCAGGTCCATGGTTAAAATACCGGGGACATTTAGATAATATTTCAAACAACTGTTTGATAGGAGCTGTAAACGCGTTTGGTGGAAAAACGAATGCAATTATAAGTCAAATAGACAGTTTAACCGATGCTGTACCAAACGTTGCAAGAGCTTACAAAAAAGCAGGTATTCCGACAGTTGTTGTAGGCGATCATAATTACGGAGAAGGGTCATCAAGAGAGCATGCGGCCATGGAGCCAAGACATCTTGGTGTCGTTGCCGTTATTGTTAAGTCTTTCGCAAGAATCCACGAAACGAACCTAAAAAAGCAAGGAATGTTGGGTCTCACGTTTGTCCATGAATCAGATTATGATTTAGTCAAAGAAGACGACACGTTTAATTTTATCGATTTAAATGCATTTACCGAGGGAAAACCGCTGACATTGAAGATTGTTCACATTGATGGGACATCGGACACTGTTAAATTAAATCATACGTACAATGAAGCACAGATCGAATGGTTTAAGTATGGCTCCGCTCTGAATAAAATATCTGAAGAACGTTAATGGAACAGAATACATTTGGAATTGTAGTAAAGAAAAAATACTGCATATTTACATGTGTATTCTTTTATAAATTACTAAGTCACAGGGAGTAGAAATATGACAAAATTATGGAATGATTTGAAAAAAAATATGCTGGAATGGGGAAGTGTTGCTGTCGAAAAAGCTGAGGAAGTCAGTAAAATCGCCGTTGCAAAAACGGAAGAGTTGACTAAAATCAGCAAAATTCGACTTGAGACCCATCAGCTTCAACGAGAATTAAATAAAACATTCGAAGACCTTGGGCGGTTTACTGCCCGTGAAGCACAGACGAATAATATGGTGAATTTCACCGGGAACACGGAGTTTTTCAATTATCTGCAGAAAGCGGGCGATCTGCGAATAGAAATTGATAAGAAAGAATTGGAAATACAGAAGATCAAAGATGAATACGACTTGAAAGAATCTGACATCATCTTGACAGAGACTGAAGAAAAACCCGAGAATGCAGATATCTCTGAGGATGTGGATGAGCAAGAAAAGGCTGATAAAGAGTAATCTATCTTCGGAAAACTCGTTGGAAATCAATGATAAGACATGTAAAATTGACCATTAATTTGGTGTCGTACATCTGTGACAGAACACAAATATAAATCTTACATCGTTCAAACTGAAAACCGCCATCGGGTAAGACAATGGCATTTCACGTCGAAAACCCTATGGGGAGCTTTAGGGATATCGGTTATTTTAGTTGGAACACTTCTCTTTTTTAGCGCTGAATTCCTAACTCAGAGGTTGTACCAAGCCAAGATTCGAGACATCCGAGAAGAATACTCCTCATTGTCTATTACACTGGCTGAGTTGCAAAATCGGTTAGGTGATATGAGCAACGACATCGATCGAATTGAAGAAAAAGATAAAGCGGTTCGAACCTATGCAAATCTTCCGGATATAGATAAAGATATTCGTCAGCTTGGTATCGGTGGTATGCGATTGGATCGTTCGAATAGAAATATCGAAACTCAGTCTGCAATCAAATCGAAAATATCAAGTATTGAAATGGATGTGGATCAGCTTTCCAGAAAAGTAAAATTGGAACTTGCCAGTTACGAAACCATTTATGATCATGTGCAAGGAAATTCAAGCCGAATGAGACATATACCGTCTTTAAGGCCGGTTCTGTCAGGATATTTAAATTCCGGGTTTGGCTATCGCCGCGATCCAATGGACTTTACCCGCCGTTTTCATTATGGGCAAGACATTACTGTTTCCAGAGGAGCACCGGTCGTTGCCCCTGCTGATGGCATTGTTAAACAAGCACGTTATCGGGGCGGAAACGGAAAGTATATCAAAATTGATCATGGGAACGGTTATTCTACATTATATCTGCATTTGTCTAAGATCCAGGTGAAAAAAGGTCAATCTGTCAAACGTGGCGATATTATCGGGAAAACGGGGAATACCGGGAGATCGACTGCTCCACATCTGCATTATGAAGTCCATTATTATGGCACCCCGCAGAACCCGCTAGATTATTTCTTCAGCGGAGTGGTGAATTAACACCATCCGCCACGATCCCAAAAGTTCCCATCAATGAGCGTGTCGTATTATATCGAAACCTATGGCTGTCAAATGAACGTGGCGGATTCCGAGCTTATTGAAGGCGTTTTGAAAGAGCAGGGATTAATTCTATCTCATGATATTAATACGGCAGACGTCATTATGGTGAATACTTGTGCAGTGCGGGATCACGCTGAAGCGAAAGTTCACACCAGACTGGGGCAGTTCCATAAGATTAAACGACAGCGCCCTGACGTTTTAATTGGCGTATTGGGATGTATGGCACAGCATTTGAAAAACGATCTTTTAGAAAACAAACCGTATGTTGATATTGTTTTGGGACCAGATTCTTACCGCCGACTTCCTGAAATCCTTCGGAGGAAACAAGAGAAAAAACACATTGTTGATACAAAGCTATCAAAATATGAAGTATACGACAACCTTTTCCCGAGTCGAAAAGAAGGCATTAATGCCTGGGTTTCTATTATGCGAGGCTGTGATAAATTCTGTACGTTTTGCATCGTTCCATTTACTCGCGGGCGAGAGCGGAGCCGAAGAATAGAAAGTATTGTCCATGAAGTGACCAAAGCTGTTGCCGACGGGTTTGTAGAGGTTACATTACTTGGGCAAAATGTAAATTCTTTCAAGACCGGGGATAAACAATTCCCGGATCTGTTGGATAGCGTTGCACAAGTTCCAGGATTGCAACGGATACGATATACATCACCTCACCCTCAGGATGTGGATTCTGAATTACTGGATGTGATGGCGAAACATAAAAATATTTGTAATTCCATCCATTTACCGCTACAAGCAGGATCTGATCGTATACTTAAACGCATGAACAGGACGTATACAAAAAAACACTTTATGGCGTTGGCAGACCAAATTCGAAACAACTTACCAGGGGTTGGAATCAGTACAGACATTATTGTCGGTTTCCCCGGTGAAACTGAAGCAGAATTTCAGGAAACACTGGATGTGATGCATCACGTGAAGTTTGATTCTGCATTTACGTTCAAGTATTCATCCCGCCCTCATACAAAAGCCGCGGAATATACCGACCACATTTCAGAAGACGTAAAACAGAATCGATTAGAACGAATGATAACTCTTCAGAAAGAACATACTTTGTTCCGAAATCAGGAAGTTGTCGGAAGTGTTTTATCCGTCATGGTGGAAAAAGAAAGCAAACGGTCGACGGATCAATGGGCAGGACGAACGGATTCAAATAAGTGGGTATTATTCGACAAAGTGAATGCATCCGTAAAAGAAATTGTATCTGTCAAAATTAATCGTGCCCATGGCGTAAGCCTGCATGGAAGCCTCGTAAACAAAGGAGTCAATGATGAAGTTGATAAAAATATTTAGCGTATTATTCATTTTATTATTAGCTTTATTCTTTTTGTTAAAGAATACTGCCCTCGTATCGGTGGACTTGATTTTTCAGCAATACGAAAATGTGAGTGTCGCTGTGGTGATGCTTGTCGCCTTAGGCGTGGGAGTTGTTATCGGATATGCTTCTGCTGTGGGATTATTTTTATCTGCCAAAGCTGATATACGCGCTCTCAACACGAAAAATCGCAGAGTTACCGATGAGTTGAACGACCTTAGAAATGTCGCCATTGACGAGGGAATTTATATGGTAGAAGACGAGGATAAATAATTTTGAGTGGCATGACTATCGCATTTATTATTGTTATTCTTGCTATTGCCGGAAGTATAGTGTTCTTTTCCATAAAGCCTAAAAAGAAACGCCGGACAGACTCAATATATACAGATGCGCTTAATGCAATGATTCGTAATGACCGCAAGACAGCACTCTCACTGCTAAGAGATGTGGTGCGACATGATTCGAACCATGTTGACGCATATTTGCAATTGGGGAATATTTTAAGAGAGACTCATCCCCAACAAGCCCTCAAAATACATCAATCGCTGACGGTCAGGCCCAATTTATCAAAAACGATGAAAATTGATATTCATCAAGCGTTAGCATTGGATTACCAACTTCTTGGCAGACTTCCATTGGCAAAGCGCGAAACAGAGCAAATTCTTAAAATTGAGCGTCGGAATTTAATTGCGACGGAATTTCTATTATCCATTGCTGTAAGTGAACGTAACTGGACGGAAGCATCTACGTATGCAAAAGTGGTTCAACGGATAACCAATACGCAAGACAAACAACAGTTGGCACAGTTCCAAGTGTATGAAGGTATGGATAAACTTGAACAGGGGGACAGGAATGGTGCACGATCCTCTTTTAAAAAAGCATTAAAGATTGCACCGGATTTTGGGGAACCTAATCGACACTTAGGTGACTTGCTTGAGGACGAAAGAGATTTGGTGAAGGCAATTGAACATTGGGAAAAATATGCTACGTTATCTCCGAATGGTGCTAAAGGAGTGTTTAATAAAATTGAAACGGCACTCTTTGATTTAGGTCGGTTTGGTGAAGTAGAGAACTTTTACAGACGAATTCTTGAAAAAGATCCCGCCAACTTAGAAGCGCTGTCGAAGTTGGCAAATGTCATGGAAGAAAAAGGTGACAGGCAAACAGGTTTGGAATTGGTAGATAACGCATTGGCGCGTAATGAGTCATCATTGCATATCAGGCTGATGAAATTAAAATTGTCTCTGACACTGAAACCACCTCACGAATTAGCACATCAGATTGATACATTAAGAACTCTCATTGCAGAAATCGAAAAAGAGCATTAGGAGAGACGGTGAATGGGTAAAGAGGAGTAGTGGAGTGGTAAATAAAAGGGTGTATCTTGTATGTGGTTTTCTGATGATTGCCGGTATGATAAGCCCTGTTGTTGCTCAGAATACCGAACTTTACTTTTCATTGATTCAAGAAGGACGAATTCAGGAAGTTCGTCAAAACCTTCCGGAGCTCGTATCAAAACACCCCAATAATGACGGTGTCCATTTTCTTGTCGCTTTAACAACTGTTGATGGTGCGTCATCTGTTGAAAAATTCAAAGAATTTATTGAGCGGTTTCCGGACTCCCGCTGGGCGGATGATGCACAAATGAAGATTGGAGAATATTTGTACGCGCGTGGATTATACAGTCAGGCGAGTGTACAATTTAGGCTTATCCCTCTTCGATATCCCAGTTCAGCACACATTCAGCGGGCGATGAATCTCATGGTACAGAGTTATGATGCTACCGGAGAAGCTGATAGTTCGCATTATTATCTGAAGGTTTTTAAGCATTATTATCCTGATTTAAGTTATGACCAATACGGCTATACGGATTTAGACATAAATCCAAGAACATCGTTGGTGAGAATTCCGAATGAGCAGGCAAAAAAGAAACTGGCATCGGTGAAGAAAATGAAATCTTTGCCAAAAAAGACTACTGTAGCACCTCTTATTAATCCAAAAGAAAGGCCCTGGGTTATCCAAGTCGGAGCGTTTGGAATGTATAATAATGCTAAGAAACTAAAAATGAACCTTAGCCAAAATGGTTATACAGTCGCGATTGATGAAATTATTTCCAATGGAAAACGACTCCATACAGTTCGAGTATTACGATTTTCTACGAAAGCGGAAGCGAATCGTGTCGGTAAAGAATTACATCGAAAATTTTCCTTAAATTATCGGGTGTTAAATAAGCCATATTAACAGTTTTCGTCCAACCATATTGGAAATTGGGAATGATTGCGAGGCTGGTGCCCGCCGCGGTCTTCAAAACCGTTGTCCCCGGTATTCCCGGGGAGCTGGGTTCGATTCCCAGGCGTTCCCGCATAGTCCTGCAACCGACCGAAGTGGAGGGCGGGCAGGTAGCCCAAATTGACCTTTTCGGAGTGGACTCACCAATGTTTTATCAGTAATTCAACCGGATACACCGCCTGCCGACTCTCTTATGTCCGAGGTGGGCTTATTTCAACAATAACACCTTCCGTGTATTGGAGTGATTTCCTATAATTATCTGTACAAAATACACGCCGCTGGAGTGCTGTGAAGCATCCCACTTTACAGTGTGATTCCCACACACAACTTCACCGCTCACCAATATTTCCACCAAACGACCTGTGATATCGTAAACTTGTATTGTCACGTTACTGATAACTGATAACTGGTAACTGATAACTGTTTTCGGATTAAACGGGTTTGGATAAACAGAGAGTTCGAATTTGGTAGGGTGTGTATTATCGTCGATCGATAAACCTACGTTTCCTTCTGATGGGCTTGGTGTCATTTGCATCCAAGTCTCTGTTCCGTCAGGCATTCTGCCAAAGGATATATCAGCTGATTGTGTAGCAAAAGTGATAGAATCCAACACCGTAACACCATCGTCGGCGGTGAGAGCAATAAATTCACCTCCAGCGGATAATTTGAAGTTAGTGTGAAGTAACCCCTGCTCTTGGTCTTCATCGCACCAGATTAACAGATGCTCTCCTGCTTCTAGTATGACACCGCCAAAAGGAAATTGCCATTTGGTTAAATTATCAGGTTTGTCGGTCAAATACATTCCGCTCAAATTTAAATCCTCATCGGAGCTATTGTATAACTCAATCCAATCATCATATTCCCCGGCTTCGTCAGTGTTTACGGCATCATTTTTAGCAAGGAATTCATTGATGAACAGCATCGGGATTATGTCTGTTGGTGTTTGAAGAGTGATTTTTTGTTGCCGTGGATATGTCTGAGTTTGTCCGATATTATCTTCAACAAAAATATCAAAATATCCTGTAACCCCGGTACCAAGAGGAGGAATGACTCCCGTCCACCGATCGGTGTTTTCAACGATTTTAGTATCGGTGATTGGATTAAAAATCATTGGATATTCCGTCCATTCCGGGACAGGTGCGTCAAAATACCGTATAGTTACTTGGCTCAATCCATTGCTTCCGAATGCGGCGATGGTTACGTAAATGCTGTCTTCCGGTTGTGGATGTTTTGGATTCCAGTCGATAGCATAAACAATGGGTGCTGCTCCGGTAAAAGGCGGATTCCCGGAAAAGGAATTTACACGTGCGTTTACAAATTCTTTTATTCCACGTTTTACATGTTGGTTTTCGTAGTGATTTGAGGAATAAGACTGAAAAAAGTCGTTGAGAGTAAATCCATAGTCGTATGTGCGATACTCATCAATTTGCGCCCACGGAAAAGCAGTGTTGTATAATGCATCAATTCGTTCTTCCCAAATAGGTAATGGGTAAACATTTTCGAGGAAATACTGAATAAAGTGGCTGTAAAGATCACGATATTGATTATTCCCCATTATTCGCTCAGCCAGTGGACGAGGTCCGTCATCGATAATCGGGAAGTCGTAAGGATTGGTGGTTGTCCAGTCAATACCAAACCAATCGATGCCAAACGTATTGTCATAATCATACGGAATCCAATGGAAGCGATTTTCATTCGGTTCATGGTAGAGATAGTAATTATTCATCAAAAACCAATAGTCGTCCCATCCTCCAACAAGGATATTCATGGCAAAGTATTTGAGTACTTCCTCCACGTGTAAAACCTTTTCCAGTGAGTCAGCAAGGAGTCCATCCGGTGTTTGGTTAATAATTCTTATGAGTCTAGCAAGCTGAGTAAAATCATATTCATCTTTATTGGTTTTTAGGCTATATGGGCGTTCTTCATCGTGGTAAGGGTGATAAGCCTCAGCGTCGTCTCCACGATAGGTTAAATCCGCCGGCCAAATGCATTTCCAAAGATTACCGCTGTCGTCGGAATAATTTTTCTCTAAGAACGTATCATCGATATGTTCAACAGAGATATACAACCCGTAATAATTTCCGTTGACATACACAGCGGCATGCGTTGCTCTTGATACGACCATGTGAATATCTTGGTATAAATCCCAGCAAAGTTTACTTCGGACGATAGAAGGATCATTATGCTCACCATTAAGATTGATTTTCTCTACACCATGAAAGTCACGCCCTGAGACGAAATGATTAAAATCCAGTTTGAATGACTTTTTTACCGCCGTTCTGGATGTATTGCCACGAAGGCGAAAACCGACATCTTCGATTATTTCATCAAACCACTCATTGGAGTAATGAACAGTAGCAAGATGCAGAGAGTCACTTTCGACGTGTGCATAAATCCACTCAAGATCATCGGCGTCGACGGTAATTTCGATAACATCAACTTGAGTATCATCGTAGAGTTTCCAACTGTCGTCAGCACTTGACGTATTGAAAAAAAGAAGTAAGGCTAAGAGGGTGGAAGAAATAAAATTTCTCATCGGGTTCCTTTGAAGAAGCCGTACGAATATGGAGGTAATCCCAACATCGTTAGCGAGTCATCAACCGTAGTATTATATTGATTATTTATTCCTACCCATTTCGTTACTGAGGAGCTGTTCTTGAAGGAAACTGTTTGTTGTTTTGCACTATGATTGAATGCAACAAGAACGATCTCATCAAAATATATTTTTTCGTATACCATAATGGATTTATCAACCGTTAACAATTGAAAATCGCCTAATGCCAGAGATGGATACATTGCCCGCAATTTATTTATTTCAGAAAAACGTTTGTGTAGCTTTCGTTCGTGTTTTGTTGTTTTTTCGTTAAACCTCATTGGGCGTCTGTTGCCGGGGTCACCTGAGCCCATCAATCCAATTTCTTCTCCGTAGTACACGACTGGGATGCCCGGAATAGAAATGTTGAACGCATGAAACGCCACCAGCTTATCATAACTGGAAATATGAATTACCGGTTTTGGCGGGTCGGAGAATGTGCGTTCAGTCCCGTTATCACTAAAAGAAACTTGCCCGTCTGCGAGCCCGATAAACCGGAGTTGGTCATGATTGGACGTGATATTCCCCATCAGATTTACCGGTTGGTACGTCTTGAAGTTTTCTATCATAACATTCGACAAAAATGAGAAATCTGCTTCTTCTGAAGCAAACGGTCCGCGGGCATTAAAATAAATTCCAAAATTGAACTGCGCATCTAACTCTGCCGGATTCACATAATCCAGGATGAGTTCATCAGAACCAAATGTTTCGCCAATTTGGTAAACGTGTTTTTCAGGGAAGCATATTTTCATCTGTGAGGTGAGTTTTTTCCAAAAACTATGTGGCACATGCTTAACGGCATCTTGCCTGAATCCGTCTAAATTGTATGTGTCTAGCCACCAGCACGCATCGTTGACAACTTGGTCAATTGCTTCCGGCGCGGAAAGATAATCAAAAGACGGAATGAATTCATCAAACCATGTTGTCAACCGGGTTTCTTCACTCCAGTTTCGGATATTCATTGAGCCATCGTCCATTTTTACTTTTCCGAACCAGTCTCTGTGCTCACTCACATAAGGATGTTCCTGATGAACATGATTACTGACAAAGTCCAAAATGACCTTTATCCCTTTTTGATGAGCAAGATTGACCAATGTTTTTAATTCGGTATCTGTTCCGTATCGCGGATCGATTGTGCGCGGAGCAATAGGCCAATATCCGTGGTAGCCGGTAAACTTACGGTTTGGTGGAATCCATTCTGTGTACGCACGCTCCGGCTGAAGCTGAACGGGGGAAAGCCAGATTGAGGTAATTCCCAAATCAGAAAAATAGCCTTCTTCAAGTTTTTGGATAATCCCGGCAAAATCACCCCCATGAAAATTTGCCAAAGGATGCAGGTTCTCAGCGTCAGCTCGTTGTGTGTTTCCATGATTACCGTCCAAAAAGCGATCAACCATTAAGTTATACAAGACTGCAAAATGCCAATCATGGGGTAGGTCAGAAGGATGAAGTGGCTTGCCATTTTTTATTATCGTGTGATTTTCGGTAATGGCTCTGCCTTCAGTGTCGATTCCGGTAATACGAAGAAGTCCGTTTTCACATTTTGAGATATTAACCATTAAGCTGCCATCCGGTTTTGGATCAAAATCATCGTTATGCAGTACTCGATTATTGAAAAGCACAAAGACATCAATCGGGAGTGCTCCATCACTGGGGTAAACAAAATTAAAGTATAGACGAGGTCCGTTTGTCGATGATTTTATCCACTGCCCCCCCGGTGGTTTTTTGTGAGAGGATAAATCCAAAATGGAATTCCAACCCCCAATATTGTTAGAAATAAAGATTGGATTATCAGGGTCGATCAGCTCTTGTCCATCCACAACAAATTTGTATTCATGCCGTTCCGGTTTTAGATAAACAATGCGCTCAAGAATCCCGTCTCCATCTGCATCGTGAAGTGGCAATGCAGTACGCGACCAGTCATTGAATCCGCCCATGACGACAACTAATTGCGATGGTGATTCTGATGCGAACGTAAATGTATGTTTCACCAAGGGTTTTGTCACAACAAGAATGTCGTGAGGAATATCATTTGCGATGCAATGTATTTTGGTTAACGAAGGTGTCTTAGGTGTTGACTCTATGTAAAGACTGTCCGAACCCGAAACAAGCCTTAGGTTTAAATCCCGACTTTCTACCATTGAAATATTTATCGATGAATCTTTTTTATATTTCGCTAAGTCAAATCCTCGAACTTCTCCTTCCCGCAGGATTAATGTAGGTATTCGCTCAAGCGAAGGATTTTCATCGATACCAGAACAAGAAAGTAAAAGTATCGAAGAAAATAATATGAACCAATTCATCATGATATGTATCTCCGTTAGTGTCTAAATTTAGTAACTCATAACAGAGTTAATAAGGAAAATATGACCATGATTACAAAAAATATTTCCAGAGGACTATTCGTCTCTTCTTTTTTCTTAACCCTTTTTTCCGGATGCAATAAAATGGAAAATACACATCTTTCTTACGGTGCGTTTGTCGATAATAACGGGGCAGAGTTTCGTCTCTTAGCACCAAAAGCTGAAAAAGTGTACTTAGTTATCTTTGAAAAATACACTGATAAAACCGGTAAAGAATATCTGATGAATAAAACAGAAGAGGGTGTCTGGCATCAGAGAATAGAAAACACAGGATACGGTACTCTGTACGGATATCGGCTGGAAGGTGAGTATCCGGGAAACAATCCAAGCGTCATCGTTGCGGATCCATATTCCAAAGCTGCCGTAACACAAAATACGTACAGTCACGTGGCAAAATCCCTCGTAATAAATACGTCTTATGATTGGGAAGGTGATCAATGGATGGCGATTGATGGGAGAGATTTAATCATCTATGAAATGCATGTCAGGGATATGACTGCTCATTCCAGTGCAGAATCTAAATTGCCGGGCAGCTATCGTGGTTTAATCGATTCGGCGCAGAAAGGTGGAATTGCCCATCTTAAGGATATGGGTATCAATGCCGTTCAGATTCTCCCGGTGCAAGATTTTGCGAATGTTGAAGTCCCGTACAAAGATGACACGACGCCAGTTTACAACACGTGGAATCCGTATGCACGAAATCATTGGGGATACATGACGACATTTTTCTTCGCCCCGGAAACGTACTATGCCACAGATGGAACAAACGCCCCCGGTGAATGGAATGGCACAGACGGTCGTGCTGTGAAAGAGTTTAAGGATGTTGTAAAAGCGTTACACCGTGAAGACATTGCCGTAATAATGGACGTTGTGTATAACCACGTGTCGAATTATGACTTTCATCCCTTCAAATATATCGACAGAGAAATGTATTTTCGATTGGATAAAGAAGGAAATTACATCGCTCACAGTGGTTGCGGGAATGACACTCAAACCGAACATCCTGCCATGCGGCAACTCATATTAGAAAGCGTAAAATACTGGATGATGGAATATCACATTGACGGATTTCGGTTTGACCTCGGAAATTTGATTGATGCCAAAACGCGTGATCTAATCATCGCAGAATTGAAAACTATCAATCCCAATGTGATTATTCTTGCAGAACCATGGGGTAACGGATATGACCCTTCAGGATTTTCGGATATGGGTTGGGCATCATTCAACGACCAATTCAGAAATGGTGTAAAAGGGCAAAATCCAAAAGACGCACTTGGCTTCATCTTTGGAAAATGGCAGGGTGATAATTCAAGGAAGAGCCTGCGGCGATTTGTTACAGGCTCCTTGCGGAAGAGTGGAGGGCAATATGTCGAGACAGCTCACAGTGTCAATTATTTGGAAAGTCATGACGACCATACATTTGGCGATTTTATCCGCATCGGCACGAACCAAGTAAAAAACGGTGAACCAATAAAGAGTCGCGAACAAAATGCTCAAATAACAGGAAAGCAATTGGCGATGAATAAACTTGGAGCGTTATACTTGCTCACCAGTCAGGGGATTACATTCATTCATCAAGGGCAAGAGTGGGGGCGTAGTAAGATTATTGCCAAAACGGATGTGCCGGATACCCATGTCGGGCAGATTGACCATAATTCCTACGAAAAGGACAATGAAACTAACTGGCTGAATTGGAATGAAAAAGATACGAATAGGGAATTGGTTGATTACTATCGCGGGTTAATTCAACTTCGAAAAATTACTTCCGAATTCAGAAATTCTACACCGGAAGATTTCACGTTTTTACCGATGGCAAATAATGTAGCAGTGGGATATTTATTAGCCGATAAATTTCTTGTCTATATGAATGGCGATCAAGAAGCTCCATTGAAAATAGCCTTACCAAAAGGTGATTGGAAAATATTAGTGGATGAACATCGTGTAAAAAGTGACAGTGATATTATTATCAACCATACACTATCGATTCCACCAATAAGCGGAGTTATTCTGAAGAAAATGGATTAAGCTTATTTCAGTAGAATAAGTTTTCGCACGGAATGTTGATTCCCGCGCGTCAATCTACTAAAATACACCCCGCTTGAAAATCCTGTCGCATCCCATATTACGGAGTGATGACCGGGCTCAAGTTTTTCATTCACCAATGTTTCTACTAACCGTCCGGTGAGGTCATACACCATTAGAGACGTTGCCCCGTTCTTATCGGGATCTCCGACACGCAACGTCTCTACGTTGTTTTGATGTATCGAAAACGAAATCGTCGTCGTTGGATTGAATGGGTTAGGATAATTTGGTTCGAGGCTAAATTCAGTTGGATGAATATTCTCCAAGTCATCAACAGCTAAATCTTCCCAGTTTTTATAGTTTGTGTACACTCGAGCAGTCGAAGCCGGAATTTCATAATTTACATAATTACCATCATCAATATGGAGGGATTCATCTTGTGTGAATTCGAACCAATCACCTGAATAAGGAAACGCAAGGTTAGAGATAGTCTGATCAGAACTGTTGAAATTCATGACAATAAATACGGTTTGTCCAAGGGAGTCATCATGCCGTTTCACTGCAATGACTTTTTGTGAATTACCGGTAAGTGTAGTTTCAAAATTTGGTCCGCGAATTACGTCCCAATTATTCCGGAGCCAGATTATCCGTTTGTATAGGGTGAAAATGTCATTTCCCCAGTCAGAGTTCAACTTTTCCCACTGCAGAGGTTGTGGAATGATATGTCCGCTTGGATCACGGCTCGTTCCATTCTGCCCGAATTCCTGACCGTGGTACAGCATTGGAGTTCCTGTCCCTGTGAACAAGGCAACCGCACCAAGTTTTGATTTTAATGCAGCTTCGTTGATTGTCATTCCTTGATAGTGAGTTGCTTCATAAATTAATCGTGGTTCATCATGGCTTACGGTATAATTTAATGGACCGGTATGCGTTGAATAACTTTGGCTCCACCACTGTAAATGGTTTTGTAAATTGTACATACTCAAATAGATTTCCATAAGATTATCAAAAATTGTATGATGGTAAGAATAATCCCAGCCGGAATCAAAATCAGTAGTGTTAATTTTACTTGGATTATCTTCTTCGGCTATCAAAATGATGGTGGGGTCAATGTCATCCAGTAAGTCAGCATAATATGAAGCTCCGTTTGAGTCCCCGCCCCAACCCATTCCTGCAGTATGGTCGAAGCGAAAACCGTCCATGTGATAATCATTTACCCATGTGAGAAGTACATCTGAAATATGTTTCCAAGAACGATACGAACGTCCGTTTACCTCATGCCAATGTTCAAGTTTATATCCCCATTGAGATTCTTGATTGTGAAAATACGGACATTGGTCGTAGTTGTGATCCTCAAAATCATAGTTATCAATAGGTTGGTAAAGCTGAAACAGAGGGGCTGATCCCCACAGATGATTGAAAACCACATCCATCAGTACTGCAATTCCGTGCTGATGAGCGGTATTGACAAGATTTTTTAATTCCTCCGGTGTACCGTAAGTAGATTCCGGAGCCATGTAAAATGTGGGGTTGTATCCCCATGAATTACTTCCCTCAAACTCATTTACCGGCATAAGTTCAATCGCAGTAATTCCCAGCTCGGTGAAATATCCATCGTTCAATTTCTGGATGATATCTTGATAAGTCCCAATTTCACCATCCACTCCATGGAAATCCCCCACATGAAGTTCATAAACTAAGACATCCTGTTGAGCCGGTCGATTGAAGTTATTGTCAGTCCAATAATATGGAACGGCACCTACTTCAAATACTGTTTTGGCATGTTGATAATTACCACTTTCCCAGCCACCACCCGGGTCTACCCATGTTACATCTTTAGACCACGGATCTGCGATGGTTTTTTCACCGTCCAAATTATATTGATACGAATAAACTCCGTCAGGCAATTCTGTTTGATACCACCAGAGTGTATCCCCGGAAAGTTTCATTAACTCCCCGTTTGGATGTTCCATATTCCAGCTTCCTTTAATCGCAACAAAACTTTTATATGGAGCAAAAAGTGTTACCGTTACTATATTCCCGTTGATGTTTACTCCATCAGAAACTCCAGATGGGACAGGCTCTTCTACAATCTCGTGTAGGATATTTACATGTCTGAATAAATAGGTTACGGTACCACCTGATCCGTGCGCAATTGCAAAGATAGTTGCATTCCCAAATTCTGACGATTCTGGTGTCCATGATTCCTCAAACGGAGAGGAATTATCTGAACCTAAGTTGTCACCGTTTGCCCAAAATTCCACAGATTCAGCGTCCCCTGTTACTGCGATATTAATCGTCCCGTTTACATTTTCGCCTTCATTGGGAGTCGGTTCTATAAAAAACACATAAGGATCACCGGGCGAGTAATCATAGTCGATATAAATATCGTAATACATAACCTGCCCATTCGTCCCGACATCCCAGTTGCCGTCATCCCAGCGAATCTTAAATTTAATCGATTGTACGACTTGCTCACCGGAGAGAAATGGACCTAGGTCAATCATGAGACTGTTCAAACCATTATCTTCTAAAGGGGAAAAAACCAACCCGTCCTCGAGATAGGAATCCGCCGGCCAATAATCCTGAATAGGAGGGACATGCCCATATCCCTCATCGACTGTCCATGCAATTTTACCGCCTTGAGTGACATTGTTTAAGACAATCGTAACGGATTCTTCAGGACCGGGATGGTAGGGTGTCCAATAGTAGTTCAGACTGATATGCCAGTCAATTCCTATCCCGCCGTTATTATCCCAGTTACCTTGCAGATCGGTGAATACAAAATCAATGGTTTCTGCATTTTGCGGAATAGCGTAAATGTACTTCCACCAACCAGCACCAATATCGGGAGCTAGATTCATCGTGTAATCATTGGTGTTTTCCCAACCATTGTAGCCTAAATGTATGTAAACCGGATTAGTGTCATCAGGCAGTGTTCCGTCAACAACATTGTAGTAGATTGTAATATCACCGCCCGGCACCGGGATTTCGGGTTCCCAAAACACCCTGTCCTGCGCCCATATCTGCGAGAGTAAAATTATCAGTGGAAATAATTTGCACTTCATTTTTTATTCCTCAATATTTACGGTTGTTGAAAGGTGTTTAAACCAAGTGAAATATAGCGCTACCGACAGTATTACCAGTGTGATGCCAAGCACAGCGACATTGCCCCATGTTTTGAATATCAGACTCATCATGAAAAGGAAGAAAACCACCTGCCACGGTACCGCCAGGAATGTTGAAAATATATCCCTGCGGTTTTCAGCATCGATGTCAGCAATATCTTTACTGGATAACTGTGCCTTAAACCTGCCCCATGACCCAAACGGTCTTGTATTGCGATAGAAGCGTGAGAGTGTTTCATCATCAGTCGGTTCTGTCAGCAGTGTACCCATTATCGTTCCCATGAGCGAGAACCCGGTTGCAACGGTGAACATTGTGTATTCAGTAACACCTTCAGGAGCAATTGCCTTGAAAATGATTGCAGAAGCCATCCCTGCAAAAGTACCCCAGACAAACCCCCAGCCATTCATTCGACTCCAGTACCAACGAAGTAACATTGGAATTAGGAGTCCTGAGCCGATACTCATTGTAATCCAGCCCCAGATAGAATTGATATTTTTGAAGACCAGCATAAGTCCTAGCCCAGCTAAGACAATCAGAACAGAAGCCATGTAACTATGGAGCATCATTTTCTTTTCCGTAGCTTTAGGATTAATGTACAGCTTGTAAATATCTTTCACCCAGTAAGCGGCACCGGCGTTTACAGTCGAGTCAAATGTTGACATTCCGGCTGCCATCAGTCCGGCAATTAAAAAGCCTTTAATGCCGACGGGCAATGTTTCTACCACGGCTGGCAGAACAAGCTCGGGATCTGTTATTTGTGTTCCCAAGGATATGCCAATAACGGCAATTGCCCCGATAAACACCCATCGGAAGGAAAGCAAGAACACCCAAAATGCACTTAACAATCCGGCTTCTCGGTCATCTTTTGCGGCGAAGAAACGCTGAAGCATATAGTTTCCTGTTCCTCCTGAGCCTTCAAGTATCACCTTCATCAAGTAAAACATAATTGCTACTCCGAATAAATTATAAATGGAATACTGTGAATATTGATCTATGGATAGGTTTGATGATGGCCAAATACTCGTCCATTCTTTGAGTGTTGTCGAGAATCGATGAAATCCTCCGCCAGCACTTTCCATCATCGGAAGTGAAATTGTAAATTCATCCGGAAGTGTAATCCCATACGCTTTTACAGCCATGTATGCAATCGCAGAAAAGATTAGAAAGCCTTGAAATACGTCCGTCCACACAACACCGTACAAACCGGAAGCAACGGTATAAATCATGGCAACGGAAATTAACAGCGTGGCTGCCCAGAATTCAGATGGCAGTCCAAGATAATTTTCGATACCAAGAAATGTGTCCAGGAATTTTCCACCGCCAAGAGCAAAATATGTAACCATCGCAATAGTCATAATGATGGAGGATATCGCCGCCACAAGACGTGCAGCTCGTCCCTGAGTCTCTTTTCCGAAGCGTAGTTCCATCCATTCGGCTAGAGTCATCGCGCCGGAACGCCGGTTCCATTTCCCCATGTAGATCATAAGAAACGCCATGATTAGAGTTACACCGCCGCGGATTTCGATGTAAAATCCCTTGGCACCGAGCGCATAGATCAATGCGGCAATAATCATCGTTCCGCTAATATCCAAATTAGATGACATTCCGGATGAAGCTAATGCCCACCAAGGAAGGTTGCGGTTGCCTAAAAAATAGGAATCAATTCCGCGTGAAGCTTTCCGTTGCATATATAATCCGATAAAGACAATAGCAGTTAAATAAACTCCGATTATGGTAAAATCAATTGGGCTCATGATATTTCCTTTTTATTAAGTGTTAGTGTGTTAAAATGTTCATGTGTGAAGTGTTCTACTTTTTAATTTCTTCTAATATTCCCAGAATTTCTTCCGGTTTATCGACAACGAATTTTGCACCGCTGTTCCATAATTCTTTTTCACATCGAAACCCCCATTTGACTCCTACAGCCGTCATTCCGGCATTATTTGCCGTTTTCATATCAATATTGGTGTCTCCAATGTACAAACAATCTTCCGGCTCTGCCCCGAGTCGCTTTGCGATATCCAAAACGCCTGCTGTATCCGGTTTAGGTGGGTATTTTTCATTTACGCCATTTACTTCAAAATCCCATTTTGACAAAAATTCAGCATCACATTCTAAGGCAAATTGATGCGGTTTGTTGGTGAAAACTCCAAGTACAATATTACGTTTAGTAAGCTTGTCAAGAAGTTTAGGAATCCCGTCATACAATTTTGATTTTGTATTTAAATTGCCTCGATATACAACTTTTAGTTCGGTTAAATATTTTTCTACAGATGCTTTGTCGCGTAATTCTTCCGGTAATGCTATTTCCATCAAATGTTCAATCCCGCTTCCAACAAAATAACGGTATTGTTCAATAGTGTGCGTAGGTAGTTTATATTTTTTCAGGACTGTATTTACCGAATCACCTATATCTTCAAGAGTATTTAGCAGTGTTCCGTCCATATCAAAAATGACGGCTTTTTTTCTCAGCAGGGAATTCACTTGTTTATTAATCAACGATTCGATGTTGCCGGTGCCGGAACCACGGAGCGATTTATGAATTGAAGAATAGAGACCATCTGAATCTTGCACAATTCGTATATTCATAAATACTTGAGTTTGGTAGCCTTGAAGCTGAATAAATAATCCGTCACGACAAAATTCTGTAGCATGCCGTATGTATTCCAGACCTGAAATCGTATCTGAAAAAATGATATAAGTATTTTCATTATTAGGGATGTTTAGTGCTTTATAAATAGATACAGTTTGATTATTATTGGTTTTTGACGGTTCTGATTTATTAATCCAACCAGCCGTATTTTTGATTGAATTATTGTATATCACTAAGGTAGATGTTTCATGCCGTCTGTTCGAGTAAACAAAAACACTTTCGTCAATGCTTTTATCCTGTTTTATTAAGGGAAATAAGGAAAAATGATCGACACCTGAAAACAGATGCCGGTGTTTTAATAGTGGAGTGATAATCCGATAATGATGGTCAATAAATCCCTGATCAGGATTTTCTTCCCGGTACGCTTTACGAAACTCCATTCCATATTTTTCTTCAAATCCTTCAATTTGACCATGACCAAACATTGGCAATCCGGGCAAGGTACACATCATGATGGTAACACCAAAATACTTATCCGCTTTTCCAAACTGTGCCACAGCTGTATCTTCATCCGGATTATTTAAGAAGTTAACATAACGTTTCAGGATTTGCGGGTCATACTCAAGCGTTTTTTTGATTAACTCACGGTATTCTGAATTTCGCTCAATTTTCAGCATATTCATAAAAGCACTGTTATAGACTCTGTGCATACCCAATGTGCGCACAAAATAACCCTCCATCATCCAAAATGCTTCGGCAAGTAGTAATGTGTCCGGAACTTCCTCAGCGACCCGATCAACAACTTCCCTCCAAAATTCTTTTGGAATGGCAGATTGAAAATCACGATCAGACATCGCATACTGCCATCGAGAAGGAATTCCGCCGCCTTCACCAGGTGGAGGAAACCAAAGTCGCTGAATATGCTTTTTTGCTAGTGTCATGGCGGCATCAAATCGAATAATCTGGAAGGTTTTGGCTATCTTGATAATTGTTTGAATCACAGTCTCACGTAATTCGGGATTCAGATAATTTAATTGAGCTGTGTCATTCCACGGCATGGATGTTCCGTCATTCCCATGATAGATGTATTTTACATTGCCATCTATTTTATCAACCAGTTTAAATGTAACAGCAGCATCGCTGTGATTGAAGTAATGGTCTTCTAAATATACCTCAATTTTATCATGAGAAGAAATATTTTGATTTGTATAACGGTAAGAAGGAAACGATGGTTGGTCAGCGGAGATATACCAGTCGGGATGTTTTGCGAGCCAGGGGGAGTCTAATCCAGTGTGGTTTGGTACTATATCGCCGGCAAGACGAACCCCCCTTTTTAAGCAACGATCTTTTAAGTTATTCAACGCATCCCATCCACCCAATTCATCAGAAATATCATATTCACTCAACGAATAGGCAGAAGCCTCAGCTTCGGAATTGCCCATTATGTTTTTTATGGTTTTTGAAGCTGGGCTGCGTTTCCAAATACCGATTAACCATATTGCATTGAATCCAAAATCCACTAATTTTTCTATTTCTTTATCCGGAATATGATCGAGACGAGTAATATTACGGTTGTAAAATTTTGATAGCTGATTCATCCAAACAAGAGCATTTTTCGCTATCATAACCACATTAGGCATCCAATCTAAATCATGGCTAAAACCTTCAATGTCATTCAAATTACTAAAGTCGGGTAGCTCCTGAACACCTGAACCTGTTCCACGGAATTTCATTTCTTCAGCGGATTGATCTAAACCCTGCTTTATTTGAGAGGAAAAATCACCTAAGAATTGAGACCAATTTTTCAAAATGAACCGCAATTGTTTCTCCAAACTATTTGGATACAAGGAAATTGGCTCATATAAAAAAGCCGGTAAAGTTAAGTCTGTATTTCCAACCGGCTTCTCACCTTTATAAGTCTTGTTCAACAAATCAATCATCGTTTGAAAATCTTGGTCGTTGCTCCATTCTGTATAGTCAAAAAAGGGATATAATGCTTTTGAAGCAGGATTAACATTTTCGAGCCAGAGTAAGAGAATGTCTTGTTTGGAAATATGACCTTCAATATTAAATTTAATTTTAATAGGGGATGAGATATTCTGAAAAATATCTGAAAAGTTATCGATATCTTTATGATAATCGTTGAAAATTCGTTCGACTGCCGTAACAATCAATGAAAACAGCCAAATATCAGATGGAATAATTCCTTCAATTTTATCTTTAACTATCTCGGAGAAGCGGTAATAATCAACGTGAGAGGGGAAAGAAATTTTTCCATGTTCATCGTATTGAAACTTTTCCAATCCATACGTTTTACGTTTTTGAGTTATAATATGAAATCCCATAAGGTGATACAGTTCAAATGTTGATCATTTTTTACTATAGTACCGTTCGTTATAATCTTGAATCATCCTATGCGCTGTGTACTGTACACTTGTTTTGATGGACTCCCGCATGAGGTTTAGCCAAATATCGTGATCGGAATAATAAGCAGGGATGACCTCCTTCTCAAGCGTGTTGTACAATGATGCGGCATCACGTTCATCATCAGCCTTGTCAGGATTACCAATCGCCCATCCGTTCTCACCATGTCGACAGGCTTCTGCCCACCAACCATCAAGGATAGACAGGTTCGGAATCCCGTTAAGTGCTGCTTTCATTCCGCTGGTTCCGGACGCTTCATTGGGACGAAGAGGAGTGTTTACCCAGACATCCACTCCGGAAGTGATAAGTTTCCCGAGCCACATATTGTAATTTTCCAGAAAGACCACTTTAACTTTCCCAAAAAGACGGTTGGCATCTTCTACAATGTTTTGAATTATCTGCTTTCCTCCTCTGTCATTTGGATGAGCTTTTCCAGCAAACACAATTTGGAGTTTTCCTTCACTAATTTCGATTAATCGTTCTAAATCATGAAAAATTAATCGAGCTCGTTTGTATTCTGCTGCACGTCTGGCGAATCCGAGGGTGAGCACGTCTTCCGATAAGGCTTTTCCGGTTTGAGAGTTCGCATATCCTAATAAAAAGTGTTTATGAGATTGATGCATATACAAAAGTTCTTTGTCAGGAATCTCATCTATGTTTAGCAGCTGTTGGGGGTTTTCTTTCCAGTCGGGAAAATATTTTGTGTATAGTTCTCTGAATTCTTTTCCGACCCAGTATGGATGATATACTCCATTTGTGATTGCACCGATATTAAATTCAGGAAATTGCTCCTGAGCAACGCCACCGTGAAGCTTAGACACTCCGTTTGCTGACCGACTGAAATACAGTCCTAATTCTGTCATGTGCCAACGACTGTTTTGTACTAAAGACGGGAGATTTAAATTGTCAGGCAGTAAGTTGTGCAGCAACTTGTCACACCGTTTTTTCGCAAAATGATCGTGACCAGCTTCAACGGGTGTATGGGTAGTAAAATGACAGTGCTGACGTACGATTTCTTCGTTATTGTTAAATTTATCCAATAAACCTAATGTCAAAAAAGAACAATGTCCCTCATTCATGTGATAGGTTTCAATACTTCCGTTTATACCTAACTTTTCAAGTAATTGAATTCCGCCAAAGCCAAGGATTGCTTCCTGAAGTATTCTGTGATCTTTGTCCCCTGAATAAAGCCGAAGTGTGATGACTCGGTCATCATGGAAATTGTCAGCGACGTCGGTATCAAGAAAATAGATGGGAATTTCATGTCCGGTAATTCCTTTAAACCTATACTCAAAAGCTTGAATCCACACATCTCTATTTCGTAGTTTGAGCGTGAACATAACCGGAAGTTTTTTCAGCATTGGATATGGGTCGAACCTTGGAAACGTTTCTGACTGATTTCCTTCTTCATCAATCCGTTGTTTAAAGTATCCTTCTTTATACAATAAGGTAACGGCACACATATTCAATCCGGCATCTGCAGATGATTTTATGTGATCACCTGCTAATACACCTAATCCGCCGCTATAAGTCGGTAACTGTGATGAAATGCCGATTTCTGCACTAAAATAGGCAATGGTGAAATCTGTATTTTTTGCGAGACGTGAATCACTGTTTGTCATTTTGTCCTGTTATATTTATTGGTTAGGTGTTTTAAACGGGTAATCATTTTGTCTGAGAGCATATCCCATGTGAATCTCCATGTCCAATTTCCATTGGCTGTCCCCGGGATGTTCATTCGTGCCTTTGAATCAAGACCCATTACATCTTGTAAAGGAATAATGGTCGTGTTGGCAGGTGTCTGTAACGCAAGATCAATCATATCCCAATGAATTTCAGAACCGTCTGTCTCAAAATACTCCAATACGTTTTTTCTTTCAGCAGAAATTTCATCTTCTGTTTGGGCTCGTCCCTGTCCTGAGTGCATTGTAAACCAGCCCTTGGTGGTGTCATTATCGTGAGTTCCAGTGTAAACGACGCAGGATTTAGGATAATCCATTGGGTCTTCATTTTCTCCAAAGGCAAACTGTAGAATCTTTAATCCTGGGAATTCAAATATTTTACGAACAGGCTCGGCCTCTTTTGATGCTTCACCCAAATCTTCAGCAATGATGGGCAACGGACCTAATTCTTGAGTGATAACGTTGAAAAAGTCTTCACCAGGACCTTGTATCCAGCGACCATTTTTTGCATTTTTTGAATTCGCTGGGACTTCCCAATATTTTACAAATCCATTAAAATGATCAATGCGGACTATATCGACCATTGTAAACAATTTTTTTATCTGAGATACCCACCATTTGTATCTGGTCTTTTTGTGAACATCCCAGTTGTAGATTGGATTTCCCCAAAGCTGCCCGGTTTCACTAAAATAACACGGTGGGGCTCCAGATAGTCTGTCCATTTTTCCATCACAATCAAGATGGAACAATGATTGATTTGCCCAGACATCCACACTGTCATAGGCAACGTAAATCGGAATATCCCCAATGATTCGCACATTACGTTTGTGGGCATAATCGATTAAACTATGCCATTGATCATGAAAAAGGAACTGAAGAATTTTTACTTTTAGTATGTCAGATTTATATTTTTCTGCGATTTCAGATAATGCATCAGGATTTCTATGTTTATACTCCCATTTCCAGTCAGCCCAAGCTTGGTTATTATGTAATTCTTTTAAAGTGATAAACAGGGCAAAATCATCTAACCACACACTATTTGTCGAACAAAATTCACGGAAATTTTCGATGAACTCTTTAGAAGCTCGGGACTGAAAATTTTCCGCCACGATATTTAATATAGATGAGCGTAAAGAAAATACGGAATTGGAGTCTATATGGATTTCGGAGAGAGTATTTAAGGTTTGTACTTCACTTGTTTTTAGATATCCATTTTTAATGAGCAACTCAAAGCTGATAAGTAAAGGATTACCTGCAAATGATGAAAGTGATTGATATGGTGAGGCACTAAGGCCTGTAGGACCAATGGGAAGAATTTGCCATAAATGCTGCCCCATTGTTTTTAATCGGTCAATGAATGTATAGGCATGCGGACCAATTTCTCCGATTCCGTATTGCCCGGGAAGAGATGTAATATGCAGTAAAATACCGCTTGAACGATGGAATACCATTTGAAAAATGCTTTCTAATAAAGAAGGTTAATTATTCTGTTTTATTTAATAGTGAAATAAAATCTAATTCGAGAGTTTGGATTTTACCATCTACATCCTCACGATATAACGTCAATTTAGTGTCAGGATTTTCTGCAACTGTCCATTCGATTTCATTTAAAATGACAGAATCGCCAACCGCAATGGATTTGATTTCTGGTTTTGTTCCTGTGTCCAAGTTTATTATCTTCATGAGAGTGCTCCTATTCAAATGTCTGCCAATAAACTGTCTAAACGAATATCCGGTCTCCGCATAATTTTTTTCACAATCGGATTCGGGTCAAAATCTAACCTTTGTCCGGCTAGGGTGATGTCAAGGATGATATGATTTGTAGCAATTTCAGTGATTGCTTTATTTTTTGTAAATATCGTTCTGCTGTCATTATGTTCAACCGTGCTACCCATTATCGTCGTGGTTTGGTCGGCAACTAAAATAATTTTTGGATTCCATACTTTTAAAAGATCGACTTCATCTAAACTATAACTGACGGTTGTCCCAATATCTTCTTTAAGTTTGCAGAAAGAAAATAGCGTAATATCAACATCTCTATTCACAGCATCTTTTAATTCTCTTCCCAACGTAGTAACTTCTTGTCGCCATGCGCTTAGGATAATTTTACCTTGAGCATGATTAATAATTTCTTTCGCTTTCATGATTAGGTTACGATACCCGTGTAGGTGCCAAAAATCGAAGGCTTCTTCACTGGTGTTTAAATGGTCAAAAGCCTCGGTAATTTGTTGTACACGGTCTATATGTAAATTATTCATGTGTTCAATCATTGAAGAAGGCGATAGAGCGATATATTTTTTTGGATTTTCTCCCACAGAATTTATCAAACCTAAGGCCGTTAAGCGATTCAGTACGGAGTAAATAGCCGATCGTGGAACCCCGGAATATGTGCTGATTTCATATCCGGTTGCCGGATTATTTTTCAGTAAAGCCAAATATGCCTTACCGGCATTGGAGGGAAGTCCAAATTCCGCAAGTAAATCAATAATTGTTTTTTCAGTATTCATAATTTTGTGTGCGTAGTTAATAATTATGTAAAATATTCATTTGATGAATTGCAATATTTACTCTAATATCCCAACCGTAACTCACAACAGAGTTACTAAATTTAATAGAATTTGCCAATTGGATGAAACAAATTAAATTAATAATTAAAGTCCTGCTATTAATCGTAGTTATTGAATCAAACCTCTTCGGTAACGTACTTCCCGATTGGGCGACGGATGCTGTGTGGTATCAGATATTTCCTGAGAGGTTTAATAATGGAGATCACGCAAACGATCCAACGTTAGCAAGTACCGTAGGAACATGGCCTTGGCAACATTCTGAGACGTGGAACGTATCACCGTGGACATCTGATTGGTACACCTTTCAGCAATGGGAGGTAGAAAATGGGAAAGATTTTCGGTACCAATTCCAGCTCCGGCGATACGGAGGTGATTTACAGGGGATCATTGAAAAATTGGATTATCTCCAAGAGTTAGGTGTCAATGCGATTTATTTAAATCCGGTATTTGATTCGCCTTCATCTCATAAATACGGAGCGGCAACCTATCATCATATTGATCGACATTTTGGCCCGGACCCTGAAGGTGATACCAACATTATTCAATCAGAAAGTCCAAATGACCCATCAACCTGGAAATGGACTTCAGCTGATAAATTATTTCTGCAGCTCGTCGAAGAGGTGCATCGCCGGGAAATGCATATCATTATAGATGGTGTATTTAATCATGCAGGATTAACATTTTGGGCATTTCAAGATGTCATAGAGAATCGGGAAAAAAGTTCGTACTATCATTGGTACTCCATTGATGGAAATGGAATGGAAGACCATTCACATTTGAATGATTATAGAGACTTGCCATCTCAATTTAATCCGGATGGATATCCTCCTTTACGATATAAAGGGTACGTAGAAGATCTTCCTGCTTTTCGTCAGAACGAAGACGGTCCGGTTAAACCTGTTCGTGAGCACTTTAAGGAAATTGTTCGTCGTTGGATGGATCCGAACAATGATGGAGATACTTCTGATGGTATTGATGGATGGCGTTTAGATGTCGCCGAACGAATACAAATGTCGTTTTGGGATGAATTTTGCGGCTGGGTGAAAGTGATAAACCCGAATGCATACATTACCGGGGAAGTCTGGTGGGAAGACTGGTGGAATAACAAACAATTTAATGCGTCTCCTTGGCTGAAAGACGGTCGTTTTGATGCCGTGATGAATTATCGATTTGGTGATGCAATGTTCAAGTATTTTATTGACCGGAAAAACCAGATTACTCCATTTGAACTGGATATATTGCTTCAACAGGTCAGGGATGAATATCCCCCAAATACGGCTTACGTCTTGCAAAATTGTCTTGGAAGCCATGACATGGAAAGACTTGCCTCAGCGGTTGTAAATCCAGACAGATTGATAGACCATGCAAACAATACATGGTGGAATAAGGAATTTGACATCCGAAAGCCAAACTCCAAGCAGCAACAGATTCAAAAGACAATCATTCTGTTTCAGTTTTCGTATTTGGGAGCACCCTATATCTATTATGGAGATGAAGTAGGAATGTGGGGAGCAGATGACCCGGATTGTCGCAAACCCATGGTGTGGTCTGAATTTTCTTATGAAAATGAAACCGCACATCCTTGCGACTATTTGGCATGTATTGAAACTAGGCCTGAAGATCGTGTGATGGTTGACAAAGATTTATGGAAATATTATCATGATTTGATTGACCTTCGCCATAAACATCCATCCTTGAGACGAGGGAATTACAAGACAGTTTATACAAATAGTGAAGGTCTCTTCGTCTTTCAGAGACAGCAGGATAATGAAATAATTATATGCGCATTTAATGGCTCAAACATTCAACAAACAATCCCAAATATTGTTTTTGAGGGCAAATTTGAAAATTGGTCCATGATATTTGGGGATGATTTTAATAAACAACTTCAAGCAAAATCAGGAAAACTATTTAAAAAGAAATTATGAAGAATATAACGAAACTTATTTTAATGTTATCCATTATGTTGATTTCTAGCATATATGCAGGAACAACAGGAAAAATTTCCGGAACGGTAAAAGACAAAAAAACAGGTGAATTCTTGGTTGGGTGTAATATAATGATTGATGGAACCAGTTTGGGAGCAGCAACTGATATCCATGGTAATTATTATATCTTAAATGTCCCTCCGGGGAAATATACAGTTCGTTCAATGATGATTGGATTTACTACGGTACGAATGACCGAAGTTGATGTTGCAGTAGATTTGACAACACGCATTAATTTTTCAATGAGTATGGAAGCCATTGAAGGAGAAGAGGTTGTGGTTGTGGCGAAAAGGCAAACCGTTCGGTTGGATCAGACATCCATGGCTTCGATAATGGATGCAAAAACATTAGAAAATCTTCCTGTGGCAGAAGTAATCGATGCAATTAGTCTCCAAGCCGGAATTGTACGGGACGGAGGTGGTTTACACGTCCGGGGAGGTAGAAGCGGTGAAGTCTCATTTTGGGTGGACGGTATCTCAACAACAGATTCTTACGATGGAAGTAGTGTCGGAGAAGAGATTCAAAATAGTTCTATACAAGAGCTTCAGGTTATCAGTGGAACTTTTAATGCGGAATATGGAAATGCAATGTCCGGCATTGTCAACATTGTTACAAAAGATGGGCAGGATCATTTAGAAGGTGGCTTGGAAATATATGGGGGTGGGTTTCATACGTTAAAATCAGATATATACACGATCTCGTCACCTTTTTCGATTTGGAAATCTTATGAAGACTTAAATGGAGATGGTCAATGGGATAGCCCTGAATGGTTTAATGATTTGAACGGAAATCTACAATGGGATTATAATGAACCTTATGATGATGCTAATGAGAATGGGATATTTGATGCAGGTGAACCCCTTAATAATGATTTAGGAACGGATGGTCTTGCCGGTGATCCAATGGATAATGGTTCAATGATTCCTTCATATTTTAGCAATAATAACGGGCAAAAGAACGAACCCAGTTTAGGTGAAGGAGACGGACAACCTCAGTGGGGAGAACATCGTTTTTCGTTAGATAATGATGGGTTTGTGGATAAATTAAATGTAGTGCTGAATCCGTTTCAAATAAAAAACATCAATGCCCATTTGAGTGGGCCGGTTCCTTTTCTAAATGATTGGGTTACGTTTTACACAAATATTCGTTACTTTAATACAACAAATAAGTACTATGGTAAACGACTATTCCAATCAAATGGTATGATGTTTGGAGATCAAAAGATTGTACCATTAGCACCGTTCTCAAAATTAACCGCTCAATTTAAATTTACTATAAAACCAACCCCAAAAATGAAGTTTGCTTACAGCTCTTTCAGCGCAGAAAAACAATATAAAAATTATGATGCTGACTACAAATATATTCCGGATGGTTTGATGAATCGATATGAAAAAGATTTGTCTCATATCCTTACTTTCACGCATAGTATCTCATCAAAAACCTTTTATGAATTAAAATTTATTGATTTTTCATCTGCTTACTGGGAACATCTTTACAAAGATGTCAACAACGTACCGTTTGAATCACAGATTATGGATAATTTGTCTTGGCAAGCTGATTCAATTCAGATATACAATGGAGTAGAATGGGAAACTATTCCACAATATTATGAGGTGGGTACCTACCAAACTCAGGACTCAACTTGGCATTACATAGTTGTAGATCTTGATGATTCAGAAGGCTATGTTGATCCGGTTATTATGAACCGACCGGCTTGGTCATTTGCGTCAGGAGGAACTCAAGGAGGTCGTTACGAACGAGAAACAAACTATCGTATGTTAAAATTTGATATTTCCAGTCAAATCAATTCTGTTCATCAAGTAAAAACCGGTTTTGCTTTCAAACGATATGACCTTTGGGCAAATGATAAACACGTAGAATATCTGATGGAAGGAAGTTACGGATTTACAGCGGAAGGAGATACGATTGGTTACAACCCTATTTCAGGATCAAAAATCTTTCCTTATACACCAACAATTTATCCAACGTATACATCAGCACACAGCTATTTTCGTACAAATCCAATTGAGTTTTCTGCCTATGTTCAGGATAAATTAGAGCTTGAGGATTTGATAGTAAATTTTGGTCTGCGATTTGATTATTTTGATCCGGATTGGGTTGTTCCCACAGATGACCGATTCCCGGGGAACCGTAAGTATTATTTAGCAGAGACCGCCAATGATACAGTTGTATTTTATCAATATGATTACCCGGAGCTTCATTCAGGTGTCGTTTTAATTGATTCGTTAACGGCAGAAGGTGCCGTGAAAGCACAAAATCTACTAACCTCAGGAATGAATGAAGATTCGTTATGGACAGCCATGCGTGAGGATTATCAATGGAAGAACGGATATAAACCTGCTTGCAAATCATACCAACTTAGTCCTAGAATAGGATTGTCATACCCTGTTTCTGATAAAGGAGCAATTCATGTATCTTATGGCTATTTTTTCCAGATTCCTAATTTCTCATATTTGTATTCAAACCCGGAATTTGAAATAGGGGAATCCAATTTTGCAGGAATTCTTGGGAATGCATCGCTAAAACCAGAGCGAACAGTGATGTATGAAGTTGGGTTTAAACAAGAAATAGCCATGTTGACATCTTTTGATCTTACTCTTTTCTACAGAGATACAAGAGACTGGGTTGGAATGAGTGCTCCAATTCGTAAATATCCTGTAGGAACGTATTTTAAATATGAGAATAAAGACTATGCAAATACCCGTGGATATACTATTGCAATTAATCGAGCATTTTATAATGGCTTAGGAGCCTCATTAGATTATTCTTGGATGGTTGCGGAAGGGACATACTCTAACCCGGACGATGCCTATCATAGCGCACAATCTGACCAAGAACCTTTACAGAGTTTAATTCCATTGGATTGGGATCAAACCCATACTCTAAATGGATCAATTACTTATGGAAAAAGAAATTGGTCTGTCTCAATGATTGGAAAATTATGGAGCGGCACTCCATATACACCGGAATTTAAAGTAGGTTCAGTCTCCGGTTCGAGTGCCTTTGCCGGGTTCTCAGAGAATAGTGATAGAATTCCAAATTATTATGAATTGGATTTTCGTTCTTCATATCGTTTAAATCTATTTGGCTTACATACAACACTGTTTTGTAACATATATAATTTGTTGGATATTCAAAATGAACGTACAGTTTGGGGAGATACCGGCAGAGGAACCTATACACTTACCGCAAAAGATACACCAGACGCTACAACGGATCGTATTGGGCACATAGATGAGCACCTATTAAAACCTGATTGGTTTTCTGATCCACGTAAAATTAATGTAGGCATCCATGTCAAATTCTAGAAATAAGTTGGGAAACATTATGAAAATAAACTCGTCATTTAATCATATACTTTTTATCGGGATTATGATTGTTAATACATCTCTAATGGCCGTCAATCCGCATGGTACAACGTTAGCAAGAGGAAAAAATGTACACTCCGGGAATAAGGTGAGAACAACTTTTTACAATTATGGTTTATTAGGGCGATGGATGGATGAGCCGGATGATATAGGAGGTGAATGGCCAATTAATTCTACTCATGAATATATTGGAGACGTTGGAATATTGGTAGGATCTGAAATTATGGATCAAAATGATGTACTACGTCACAGTGTCGTTACTACTTATAGTCCCCGCGGAAGTGAAATGAATTTAGATGATCACTGGGGCTGGGAACCACTCATGGGGTATTTCAATGATGATTCCAACTTGGTGGCGATGAGTCACATGGGTCCTCCGGTAGATCCCTCAAATCCAAGGCATCCGAATACTTGGCCAAATCAATGGCCGGACAAGCTTACCGATGCACTAGATCCAGGTTGGTCCGAAAGTTGGAATGGCTATTTTGGAAAAAATCAAAAAAATGCGGAACAGGAAAGTTACTTTATCATGGATGATGCCAATGATGAGGAATTTAGTTTTTTCCCGGATACTACAGATATGGAACGAAAAGGACTTGGTTTGAATGCAACAGTCCGAGGATTACAATGGAATCATATCATGGCAGAGGACGTGCTTTTTTGGCTTTATGATATAAAAAATATTGGACATAAAGATCATCATAAGATGATTTTTGGAGCTATTGTAGGCACGATAACAGGTGGGGATGGAGACAGCCAGGATGATTATGCGGATTTTGATAAAAATGACGATATTGCGTATTCCTATGACCATGGGACAAATCTTGACACTGGACTAGGTGGTGTTGGTGCACAGGGTTGGTCTCCGGTAGGTTTAGCGGGTTATGCCTTTCTTGAAAGTCCGGGGAATTCGATAGACGGGATTGACAACGATGGCGATGGTAGTGATGGCTCAGGAGAGATTATCACAGAAAGTTTATTTGACCCGGTGATATTTTCTGTCGGTGATACAATTGTAGTAATAGATTATTATAATGGTTATGAGAGAACCATTACAACAATGCCTGCAAACGGAATTGAAATCGTTCAAAACGGAAATATTTATACATTTGTTCCGGGGATTCCCTATGAAGAAATTGAACGAAATTTGATTGATGATAACCTAAATGGTATTATTGACGAAAACAACGGCTATTCCATAGAGGTTGCTCCTGGTTATTTTGAAGATATATATTTGAATGTTGGGCAAAAATACATTGATTATTTAACTAATGAAGGAATAGATAATCTGCTGATTGATGAGTCACGGAGTGATGGTATTGATAATGACGGTGACTGGGATTTTGAAAAGGACGATGTAGGTCTAGACGGTGCTCCCGGAAGCGGAGACACATTTTATGGCGAAGGTGATGGACAGCCGACATCCGGCTTTGAGTTGATGGGTGATGAATGGGTGGATACAGGATTCCCGGGTGAACCAAATATTGATAAAACAGATATTGATGAGTCTGATCAGATAGGACTATCAAGTTTTTACTATTTTGCTTTTGGTCAGTTTTCAGATATGGGATGTGATGATTGTCTATGGAATAAAATGGCCCCGGGATATTTTAATAAGTCTGTGCAAAATGTTGATGCTGACTTTCTTTTCGGATCCGGGTATTTCCCGTTACCGGTGGGCGAAACAGAACGCTTTTCTATAGCCATGTTATTTGGTGATAATCTCCCTGATCTAATCAGAAACAAACAAACCGTACAGACAATCTATAATCAGAATTATAATTTTGCAAAAGCACCAGATTTACCGACAGTTTGGGCTTTTGAAGGAGACGGATATATCACAATTTATTGGGATGACCGTTCTGAAAATTCATATGATAGACTGTCCGGCTATGATTTTGAAGGATACAAAATATATAAAGCAACCGATACCGAATTTACGGATTCCGGGAGCATTACGGATGCCTTTGGATCGCATAAATTTAATGTGGCGGAAAAGCAGTTCGACTTAGTCAATGAATATGAAGGGTTTTTTCCGATTGATATAGATGGGATTCTTTACGATCTAGGAGATAATTCAGGACTTGTTCATGCATGGACAGATACAAATGTGTTAAATGGCCATCGTTACTATTATGCTGTTACTGCATACGACCATGGAAATTTAGATAAAGAGATACTCCCGGCTGAAACATCCAAATTTGTTACTATTGATAAAAGCGGTAAAATTCAAACTGCTCAAAATGTTATTTCAATAGTTCCTGAAGCCCACGCCGCAGGATATGTTATCCCTCCTGCAAATGAGGAAGTATATCCCTTGCACAAACCCAGAGGAACTGGTAGTATTGTTTTGAATAATATTGATCCCTCCCAAATACCTGAAAACCACAACTATCAAATTTATTTTAAAGATTCAAGATTGAATGGATTGGATGATGATGGCGATTGGGTTCAAGTGGATGATAGTTACGCGAATAATCGATGGGATTCAACGGAAGTCTATTTTGATTTTGGGCTCGATGGTTTACCGAATACGGAAGACGAAGGTGAGGGAAATGGTGAAATTGATTGGTTGGATTATGGTGTTGATGGAACGCGAAATCAAGATGAACCGGGATTTAATCCGTGGAATAACCCGGACCCAAGTCATGATAATTACGTAGACTCCGGGGCAAATGAAAATTGCTCTGACGGTTGGGATAATGACGGAGATGGAGAAATTGACGAATTAGAAAATGGTGAGTGCGCTGATTGGGGCACAGAAAATGATGGAATATATCAACTTGCAGAACTTGGTGAACCTATTATTGACGGAAATGCACTTTTTGACAAGGATGTTGGTAGCGATGGTTGCAGAGATGAATTTGAGGATGGTTTTGGGGGATGCCTAAGTGAACAAAATCCTTCTTGGTCCGAAGGAATGGATCCAAACTCTGATAACTACAATATCCTTACAAATCCAAGTGGGACTGAAGGAAATCAACAACCTGATCTGGGAGAACCGGATGTAGACTTAAATGATTTGGAAGAGATGGTCCCGATTACTTCACACTTTATGGTTGTTGATGTTACAGAGTCGTCTAAATATGATACGGTCGTAACATGGACGCAGGCATTGGAAGATGATAAAACCATCTTTAATGGTATGCAGTTGCTGTTCGATAATCATAGAATCATTCAAAAACAATCATCAAGATTTATACCAAAATATGATAAAGAATATTACGTCTTGGTTGACTCTTTTAGCTATGGTGGAATTGCGACCATCGGAGTGAAATATCCAAGGGATATGAAATTTATTTTTTCAGATTCTACGGAATTTCAAACGGAAGCACAAGAATTAATCAGAACAACAGGAGATACAATAACTTTTGAAAGTATAAATGTGAATTATTCAATAGTGGATCCTTATGATGATTCTCCGATATCTTTTGCGGTGTTTGATCAGACTTGGGAATATACAATGCCTGATTCGGAATTATTTGTTGATCAACATGATTATATCTCAATTGAAGAACAGAAAATCGGTTATTATGATGCAGAAGGTTTTCATGAACACCCAGACAGTACATTATACGATATTGTTACATTCGCTAAACCCGGTCATTTTTCCTTTGGAGATCGCATCATAATTTTGGAATCTATGGGTGGAACAACTCTTGTGACTTGGGGAGTCAGCACTGATAGTGACGATTCTTCACCATATATTCACATTCCGGTAACAGGTGACACGTTAGATATCAGAGTTACCAAACCATTTAGTTCTGAAGATAAATTTGGTTTTGTATCAAATGCGCCATATTTGGACCAACAAAAAATGAAGCAGGAAATTCACAATGTCAAAGTTGTGCCGAACCCTTATATCGCTGGCGCAAGTTGGGAAGGGCAAAATCCTTACGCTACAGGGCGAGGTCCGCGGGCAATCCATTTTAATCATTTACCATCACAATGTAAAATTACAATATTTAATCTTGCCGGTGAATTGGTAGATGTTTTATTCCATGATACAGTGATCGAAGATGGCTCCGCAGAGTGGGATATGCTAACAAAAGAAAACCTATCAATTGCCTATGGAATTTATCTCTATTACATAGAGCCAATATCAGGAGGCCAAAATGATTTTGAACCTATACAGGGAAAGTTTGCGGTGATAAAATGAAGCATCCATCTATAAGACAAAAGAGACTGTTTCTTCCGATAATTTCAATGTTCATAGTTTTTGCGTGGACAAATCCTTTATTATCTCAATCAGTTTCTAAAGTAGGCACAACTGCCAGTCAGTTTTTGAAAATTGGCGTGAGTTCACGTCCACTATCCATGGGCGGAGCATTTACTGCCGTTGCAGATGATGTGTCTGCTTTGTACTGGAATCCCGCAGGGATTGCCGGACTTGATAAAGTGCAAGTGTTGTTCGATCATACTGAATGGTTTCAAGATATAGATTATGAATTTGTTGGCGGGTTAATTAATCTTGGGACATACGGATCAATCGGAGCAACGATTTCCTATCTTCATATGAAAGAAATGGACGTAACGACGACACATCAGCCGGAAGGCACAGGAGAATCTTTCGATGCCGGATGCTATTCAGCCACGTTTACTTATGGGAAAAGAATCACAGATCGGTTCTCACTTGGATTGACGACAAAATATGTAAATGAATTCATCTATAACTCCAGTGCATCCGGTTTTGCGATGGATATTGGAACAAAGTATAATACGCGGGTTGAGGGCTTAGCTTTAGGAATGAGTATATCCAATTTTGGGACTAAAATGCAGATGTCAGGGAGAGATTTAATTATCCAAACTGATTTGGACCCAACATTAGAATCAGACCCCGAGCATGTAAATGCTTATTTAGACACTGATGAGTTTGATCTCCCTCTCCTTTTTCGGTTTGGCATTGCATACAAATTTCAATTATTGCACCGTAATTTGAATATTACGTTAGCAGCAGATGCCAATCATCCAAATGATAATACTGAAAGTTTAAATATTGGGACAGAAATAAATATAGCAAACATGGTGTTTTTACGCGGTGGAATCCAACATTTATTCCAACGAGACGCTGAAGAACAATTTGCATTAGGTGCTGGAATTAAAATCCACATGGGTGGTTTCATTATGGTTGTTGATTATGCTTATCATGAATTTGGCAGATTAGGCTCACCCCAGAAAATCACTATTTCTCTTATCCAATAATTTATTTTATCACGATAAGAATTATTATTGTAGAATTCCCGAATAAAGAGTAAATTTCCTGCACTTATTAGTAACTCTGATGTGAGTTACTAAAATTACTTTTGAGAGAGAATACATAGAAGTATTCCTAATTTAATAATACAAACAAGGAGAATAATGAGATGAAGAAAGCTATCATTTTAGCACTGACTCTTTCGTTATCATTCTTATTCGCAACAAATGTCACATTTCAATTAGACATGAGCAATGAGGATGTAAGTGTAGATGGTGTACACATAGCCGGTGGTATGCAGGGTTGGGATCCTGCAGCATCAGAGCTTACGGACGCCGATGCAGACGGGATCTATGAGATCACGTTTGATTTGACAGCCGGAGACACAGTCCAGTATACATTTCTAAATGGAAATAGCTGGGGTGGTCAGGAAGATAACACAGGTTTAGCAGAATGTGGTGTAGACAATGGATGGGGTGCATACAATCGTGTTTATATTGTTGGTGAAGTAGATGAGACAGTAGGTCCGGTTTGTTTTTCAAGTTGTATTACCTGTGATCAGGTTTATGTAACATTCCAAGTTGACATGCAGAATGAAGAAGTTTCAGCGGAGGGTGTTCACATTGCCGGTAGCATGCAGGGCTGGGATCCTAGTGCATCCGCTATGACGGACGAAGATGCAGATGGTGTATATGAAGCCACATTTGCATTGACAACAGGTGAGACCGCTTACTACAAGTATGTAAATGGTAATGCATGGGGTTCTGAGGAGATTGTTCCTTCAGACTGTGCAGATGGTGGAAACCGTTTTTATGTTGTTGGTGAGATGGATGAGACACTTCCAGTTGTATGTTTCAGCGGTTGTTCAACATGTGAGCCGCCGAACATTGTAACGGCTGTTGTGACTTTCCAGGCAGATATGACCAATTTTGTAGGGTTTGATCCTTCGGTACATACATTAGAAGTCCGTGGCAGTTTTAATGGTTGGGGCGGCGGAGATGCATTGCAGGCAGATTTGGTTGATCCGAACCTATATGTTCTTGATGTTGAGATCACAGAGAATGTCGGCAATGAAGTCTTTTGGAAGTTCAAGGCCAATCCTGATGAAGACTGGAATAACACCGGTTGGGAGACAGGAGATAATAAGGTATTTGATTGGACAGGAGAGGCTATTATTCTTGAAGCTCTTCAGCCGGACATTTTACCGGCTGGAGCTCCACTTACGAATGATGTCACCTTTACGTTTGCAGTTCAGTGGGTAGATGGTGTGCTGAATGTCAATAGTGGTGAGCCTTTCGTACAGAAGCCTGAAGTGATTGTATTCAACGGTTCATACCTGAATGGTTGGTACACATGGGGTGATTGTATTGGTGATGGGTGCGAGACACCGGCTAGTACCGATATGCCACATTTAACGGATGACGATGGAGATAACATCTTTACCGGAACATTATCCTTACCTGCGGGTCATGATAATTTATTCATGGCGAAGTTTGGTGGATGGTATTCCGGGATTGAAATTGATGCTCCGGGAACGAATGGTGCGATAGATAACGAAGCCGGGTTTGGTCAAGATCGTGTGATTTTGATCCCTGTAGATGCAACAGAGTTTGCATATGAAACTATCTTCGGTATCAATAACCCGGATAATGAATTTCCTGAGGATCCTGTAGGCGTCCTGGTCACATTTCAATTAGACATGAGCAATGAGGATGTAAGTGTAGATGGTGTACACATAGCCGGTGGTATGCAGGGTTGGGATCCTGCAGCATCAGAGCTTACGGACGCCGATGCAGACGGGATCTATGAGATCACGTTTGATTTGACAGCCGGAGACACAGTCCAGTATACATTTCTAAATGGAAATAGCTGGGGTGGTCAGGAAGATAACACAGGTTTAGCAGAATGTGGTGTAGACAATGGATGGGGTGCATACAATCGTGTTTATATTGTTGGTGAAGTAGATGAGACAGTAGGTCCGGTTTGTTTTTCAAGTTGTATTACCTGTGATCAGGTTTATGTAACATTCCAAGTTGACATGCAGAATGAAGAAGTTTCAGCGGAGGGTGTTCACATTGCCGGTAGCATGCAGGGCTGGGATCCTAGTGCATCCGCTATGACGGACGAAGATGCAGATGGTGTATATGAAGCCACATTTGCATTGACAACAGGTGAGACCGCTTACTACAAGTATGTAAATGGTAATGCATGGGGTTCTGAGGAGATTGTTCCTTCAGACTGTGCAGATGGTGGAAACCGTTTTTATGTTGTTGGTGAGATGGATGAGACACTTCCAGTTGTATGTTTCAGCGGTTGTTCAACATGTGAGCCGCCGAACATTGTAACGGCTGTTGTGACTTTCCAGGCAGATATGACCAATTTTGTAGGGTTTGATCCTTCGGTACATACATTAGAAGTCCGTGGCAGTTTTAATGGTTGGGGCGGCGGAGATGCATTGCAGGCAGATTTGGTTGATCCGAACCTATATGTTCTTGATGTTGAGATCACAGAGAATGTCGGCAATGAAGTCTTTTGGAAGTTCAAGGCCAATCCTGATGAAGACTGGAATAACACCGGTTGGGAGACAGGAGATAATAAGGTATTTGATTGGACAGGAGAGGCTATTATTCTTGAAGCTCTTCAGCCGGACATTTTACCGGCTGGAGCTCCACTTACGAATGATGTCACCTTTACGTTTGCAGTTCAGTGGGTAGATGGTGTGCTGAATGTCAATAGTGGTGAGCCTTTCGTACAGAAGCCTGAAGTGATTGTATTCAACGGTTCATACCTGAATGGTTGGTACACATGGGGTGATTGTATTGGTGATGGGTGCGAGACACCGGCTAGTACCGATATGCCACATTTAACGGATGACGATGGAGATAACATCTTTACCGGAACATTATCCTTACCTGCGGGTCATGATAATTTATTCATGGCGAAGTTTGGTGGATGGTATTCCGGGATTGAAATTGATGCTCCGGGAACGAATGGTGCGATAGATAACGAAGCCGGGTTTGGTCAAGATCGTGTGATTTTGATCCCTGTAGATGCAACAGAGTTTGCATATGAAACTATCTTCGGTATCAATAACCCGGATAATGAATTAAGTGTTGTCAATCTGGAAATGATTCCTGATGAGTTCGCACTTAAAGGAAATTTTCCGAATCCGTTCAACCCTGAAACGAGTATCATGTTTGATCTGGATATCACGTCCAATGTAACGGTAAAGATTTACTCTCTCTTAGGAGAAGAAGTCATTACACTTTACAATGGACAAGCAGATCCTGGGGTGTATTCCATTAAATGGAATGCAACAAACTCCATGGGACGTGAAGTTCCTTCAGGTGTATATCTGTATAGTGTTATTTCAGATAAACGCATGCATACTGGTAAAATGTTATTGTTGAAATAAACACACTTTACTAAAGTAATGTTGTACAAAGTGCCGCAGAATTCTGCGGCACTTTGTTTATTGGCATACATAAATAAAGAAGCTGTAATTTCTATTTGCCAATGAACCAAAGAATTATCGCAGACGAACTAAATAATTCATTCAATGAATAGAATACTAACCATTACCCTAATTACTATTTTGTTATTAAACGGTTGCTCCGATAAAGAGAATACTGACCCATATATTGCTAAAGTTGGATCAAGCATAGTATCTTTAGACCAATTTTTGAATAGTTATAAAAAGATCATTCGATTATCAAATCTGTCTGACTCCCCGGAGTTGCGAAAAATGCATGCAGAAAAATTAGTTGAAAAAAAACTATTAGCTATAGCTGCAAGAAATAAAAACTTAAATTTAGATAATCATGCAAGGCAACAGGTTGAATTAGCAAAAGAAGATATTATGAGAGAGTTATTGTATGAACGTAAGATAGCTCAAGCAGATGTAACAATCCCCGACTCAATGTTGCGAAAACATTACCGTTGGAAAAATACAGAAGTAAAACTCCGCCATATTTTTCATCAAGAATATAGTTTTATTGATTCACTGTCAAAAATAATTAAGCAGGATACGGTAAAATTTATTCATGAAGCAAAACTTCATTTAAAGAATATAGAGTTGAAAAATTCAGGAGGGAATTTGGGTTGGATTCCATATGATGCTTTAGATCCTAACTTAGAAGAACATGCATTTTCAATGTCTATTGGTAAAATAGCAGAACCGGTACAATCATCATATGGATGGCATATCTTATATAAAGAAAATGAAAAATACCAACTTTTTATCGATGAGAACCTATTTCAATCCCAAAAGGAAAAACTCAGAATAAGAATTCTTCAAAAAAAACGTCAAATAATTGCAGATCAATATGTAAACAACCTAATCCAAGATAAAGAGATAAGTATTAATGATTCACTGTTCTATTATATCTCGGCTCTAATTGGATATGCCATCAATTCTAAAGAGTCAAAGTCAATAACAGAGACACAACAGGAATCAATTTATGCTAAACTTACGGATGTTAAGAAAGAAGTGTTGGCTAATATTGAAGGAAAATCATTGACTGTTGATGACTTTATCATACGATTACAAACCCAACCTCCTAATATTATCAATGGCAATTTGACAACCGGGTTGTACAGAATAATTAGAGATATTATCTTAGCCAAAGAAGCAAAAGATCTAAGTATGAATAAACATACGAGAGTTAAGCAAAGAATTACCGACGTCCAGGATAATTATTATACATCACTTTTTTTGAAAACAGTGTTACCAAGAGATAGTACTCATATTCAAAATACAGATTTAAAGAAAATTGCTGATAGTCTAGCAAATATATATACGGTAAAATATAACGATGCTCTGTTAGACACATTCGTATTATATTTGAAACAAATCAATAAATAAAATGTGGTTAAGATGAACACGAAACAGACCCCTGTAAAGCGAATCTTGTTCAAGGCAATATTAGTGTCTATACCTATTATATTTCTATTATTGACTGAAGGATTATTAAGGTTCATAGATGTCGGTAATGACCTGCAGCTTTTTCATACTTATCATGAAAATTCTGATTTACTTGTTGCTAACTCAGATGTGAGCCTTCGATATTTTTCCAAAAAAGGGATGACGGGTTTTGGAACGGTAGACTCCTTTTGGAAAAATAAAAAGACTGATAGTAAACGAATATTTGTTCTGGGTGGTTCCACAACTGCAGGGTATCCATATTTTTTTAATGGTGGATTCCCTTCGATGTTAAAGACTCAATTGGAATCCGTATATCCAAATACTGAATTTGAAATGATTAACTTAGGAATGACCGCAGTTAATTCTTATACAGTGCGAGATCTTGCAAAAGAATGCTTAGAGTATGAACCGGATTTATTGATTATTTATACTGGACATAATGAATTTTATGGTGCTCTTGGGGCAGGCTCAAGCCAAGGCGCATTTGGAATATATTTAGGTGGCAGGCCTTTTATCTTAACGCTTATACAGTTGAAGCAGTGGAAACTATATCAGGTTGTCAGATTTTTGATTGAGAAAATAAAACCAACCCCCAAAATAACAGAGAGGGGCACTGAAACCTTGATGTCGCGACTTGCAAAGGAGCAAGAAATATCATGGGGCTCATCACTATATTGGAATACAATTGATGTATTTGAGAAGAATATTAGGGATATCATTTTATGGGGGGAAGAACGAAATGTACCTGTACTTATTGGGACTGTAGCATCAAATGTACGTGATCAAAAACCGTATGTGTCAATTCATAGTTCTGAAGTAGATGTGCCGTCGATAGAAAAAACAATTCTGAATATTCGATCCTTGATGATGAAAAATGAGTTTAATAAATCATTATTAGAAATAAAAGAAGCGATTAAAACAGATCCAAAATATGCACTATTATATTTTTATGCAGGGAGATGTAACGAGTATCTTAAGAATTATGAAGAAGCTAATTTGCAGTATGAATTAGCAAGAGATTATGACGGACTTCGATTCAGAGCGTCAAGTGATTTAAATGAGAGTATAAAGGCGTTTCAAGTGTATAGTAACATGTATTTATCAGACATTGAATATTACCTAGCAGAATCGGCAACAAACGGTTTAGTTGGATATGATTATATGTTAGAACATCTACATCCTAATGAAGAGGGTAATAATCGTATTGCGGAGTCGTTTTACACGTCAATTATTGAAAATGATCTTTTAAACATGGATATAATAGACCCCAGTACTAAAATTGAAAAATATCAGGTCTGGATGACTCAATTAGACAGAACTATTGCGGATTATCGAATAAAGATATTGACTTCAGGATGGCCTTTTTCTCCAAATAACAGATTTATTACCGTGGCAGAACTTCAACAAAATAATATGGTTGATTCTGTAGCAGTATACATGCTTCAAAATAAATTATCTTATTGGGAGGCGCACATAAAAATGGCAGAATATTATCGAAAGATATTGGATGTTGGTAGAGCTGAGAGGGAGTATCTTGCTTTGATTTCAGCATTTTCAAATGTTTGGAAGAGTTATAAAGCAATTGCAGAATTTTATATTGAATTTGAGTTGTATGATAAAGCTTTAGTACACCTGATTCAGGCAATAAATCTTGGGGGTGATTCATATTGTTACAAAATGGCGGGAAGTATTTTTGTCCAAAACGATAAGCCTAAAGAGGCAATAAACTATCTGGAAGTGGCTTGTGAACTTTCTCCGGGAGATGCTCAGGCACTATATAATTTAAGTGGTGCATACTATTTAACCGATAATGTAGATGGTGCAATTGAATTATTGGAGAGAATTATCAAAGAATTTCCCCATTACGACCAGGCGAAAATATTTTATAACCAGATTAAGGAATAGCCCTCACATTATTTAAGAAGGATAATTTTCTGCACACCTTGCCTTCCCAATGATCTCAGTGTGATAAAGTAAACCCCTGAGGCTACCTGTTGCTTATCATCATCTAATCCGTCCCAATTAATTATATGTTTTCCGGGCGCCAATTTTCTATTACAGAGTGTACGGATATTTTTTCCGGTAATATCATTTATCGTTATGACCAATAATAATTGATCCTTATGAATCATTATCGGAATTGAGATTGTTGCGTTAAACGGATTGGGATAGGCGGGTTGTAGTACATATGTTTCCGGTAACGAAGGTGATTGGAGGTTGGTAGTTAATGGGGTATCACTGGTCGAAAGAATTGTGAGGAGTCCATAATGGTCTGATGGATAGTGTTGTCCATTGTACGGTGTGTTTATGACAATATAGGATGTATCAATTATAATATAACTAGAATTTTTTATAAAGTTGTAATCTATCTTTTTATAAGGATCTCCGGCAGGATATGTGTAGCCGGAAGAATTAGAGTGGGAATAAGCATAAGCACCGGTAAATCCTACTCCGCTTTCTGGGTTTGTTAAGGCGGACACGGGATCAGAAGATGGGGTGCAATTTAAATCCCCGACTAAAATGGAACCGATTCCGTTCCAACTGGATTCCTTAGATGTAACAAACTCTTTTATCTCGTTTACTTGTTGTAAACGGATTGCATTATGCTCTGTAAGATAAGATAGATGTGTGTTAAAAAAGTGCAAGTAACCAATGGGCGTTTGAAGATAAGTCCATACCACTTTCCTTGGAAATACGCCCGGGGTTAGATTGTCATAACCATTGCTAATTATTGGATGTTTGCTAATTATTCCAATACTTTCGTCAAATTGGCTCCAGGAAGTATGAGTCACTTGTTGGTAAACAAAGTAGTACTGATTGAAATGGACTCCAAGTGAATCAGCTATCTCTTCTGCCATATTGATTCCACCCCCACCGCCTTGGGGCTCATTTATCTCCTGTAATCCAATAATATCAGGGTTAATGGTTTTTAAATGTTGGATGGTATGATGTAGACGTGTCTGCCAATCTGTATTTGGTTTCATTCCCATAAGATTATAGGTCATAATCTTTATTGAGTCCTGAGCAATTAGACCGGAAATACTAATAGTAAATACCCAAATGCATTGACATATTTTTGTTTTAGAGAAATTCATGGTCGGTAATTGGGTTGGTTTAAAATAAGGTGTAGATAAACGGGGCCAGCGCAGAACCCTCTGCGAAAATAATGATGAATCCTAAAAGAAATAGAAAAATAAAGATAGGAGCTAACCACCACTTTTTCCTGATTTTCATGTAGATCCATATTTCACTGAAAATACTAAGTTTACTCATTAGAACATCCTTTCCATTGAGGGTTTTTTATCATCTTTTTTTAACCAATAAGAATTACTACCGTTAGAATTATTTTTTTGTCTTCGCAACAAACCAAGAGTATTTTTTATTAAACCATATGGTGTAATAATTACTATGTAAAATAATGTGAGGATGAATCGAGTAACAATAGATCCGATTAAAAGGGCAAGTATCATCCACGGAATATAAAGATATTTAATTAGAGATGGGAATACAATGGAGATTCCGGATAAAATTATTGTAGAAATGAGAATGTACAAGTATGTATTTCCTGTGCGATAATAAATGAAAAGCAAAATACCATAGATTATTCCCGTTAGGATTAATCCAAATTTCCTTAAGATATGTTTATCATAAAGAACCGTGTTCGTGCCTAGTGAATTAATCAAGCGCATATTCTTGTCTCCAGTTAATTGTATCTAAAAATTCAGGCTGATCACCTTTGCTTAGTAAAAATGATCCCAGAATTAAGTAATCCATTTCAGTTCGCATAAAGCACCTATATGCATCTTCAGGTGATTCAACAATAGGTTCACCACGGACATTGAATGAAGTATTCACTATAACAGGGCAACCGGTTATAGCTTTAAATTCTGAAATAAGATCATGGTATTTAGGATTAATGTGTTTATTTACACTTTGTATTCTTGCTGAGTAATCAACATGGGTTATTGCAGGGATTGAAGAACGTTTTTTCTTTAGTAGATCAATCCCTGTTGTATGTGAGAAATCATCATTACTTTTATGGATATCTAATATTTGTGCAACTAACAACATATATGGACTTGGCCTGTCAATGTCGAACCATTCTGATATATCTTCTTCTAGTACAGAAGGCGCAAATGGTCTAAAGGATTCTCTGAATTTTATTTTAAGATTCATGATTGTCTGCATGGTTTCTGATCGTGCATCACCAAGAATACTTCTGTTTCCCAGTGCGCGTGGACCGAATTCCATTTTGTCCTGAAACCAGCCCAATACTTTTCCGTTTGAAATTAGTTTGGCACCTGCTTTTGATGGCTTGTCTATTTTTTTGTTTGGAATATTATGTTCACCAAGGAAAGACTGAATACTATCATCATCATATCCCTTACCCAAGTAACATCCGTGCATACTATCTGGGATGATAACGTCTCTATTAGAATTAAACTTAGTATTCCACACTTCTAATGCAGCTCCTAAGGCACCGCCTGCATCACCGGATGCCGGTTGTACCCAAATATTGTCAAAGAGGCCACTCCTAAGGATTTTTCCATTAGCAACGCAGTTCAGTGCTACACCGCCTGCTAAACACAAATTACGTTCACGTGTTTCTTTTGCAATATGCTTTGCTGATGTTAACATAACCTCTTCAGTTACTTCTTGGATTGAACGGGCTAAATCCATTTGTTTTTGTGTGAGAGGTGATTCAGGTTTTCGTGGAGGCCCATCAAACAATTTATGAAAATTATGGTTTGTCATGGTTAGACCAACCGTGTAATTAAAATATTTCATATTTAGGCGATATGATCCATCATCTTTTACGTCAATTAAGTGGTCGTAAATCTGTTGTTTGTATATTGGATTTCCGTAAGGTGCTAAACCCATAACTTTGTATTCTCCGGAGTTTACTCTAAAACCGGTGTAGTACGTAAAAGCAGAATATAAGAGGCCAAGAGAGTGAGGGAAGTGAATCTCGTTATGAATTTGCACTGTATTATCAACACCTACTCCCCAGCTTGTTGTTGCCCATTCACCAACCCCATCCATAGTAAGAAATGCGGCATGCTGAAAAGGAGAGGGGTAAAATGCAGATGCGGCATGTGATTGGTGGTGCTCTGTGAACAAGATTTCACCTGAATATTTAAGTTCTTTGGCAATTTCATCTTTTATCCATAATTTTTTCTTGAGCCATATAGGCATCGCTTTTACAAACGACTGGATTCCCTTTGGTGCGGATTGAATATAGGTTTCCAAGAGCCTTTCAAATTTTAAAAGTGGTTTATCATAAAATACCACAACCGATAAGTCCTTTGCTGAAATATTGATTATTTCAAAGCATGCTTTTATCGAAAGATTTGGAAAGCTGTCGTCGTGTTTTTTTCTGGAAAAACGCTCTTCTTGGGCTGCAAATACTATTTTTCCATCGCGTAACAAGCAAATGGCAGAATCATGATAATATGCCGAAATGCCCAAGATATAATTTGATGCCAATGTAACCTCTCCTTTGATTCTCTGTGAATTATTTTATGTAAAGCATTTTAATTGATTTAGTATGGTGAATTCCGGATTGAATATGAGCAAAATACATACCTGAGCTTAAGAGTGTCCCCGAGTCATTTGTCCCATCCCAATTGATGCTATACTGACCTGGCGGTTGTACTTGATTCACTAATGTCTTTACTTCTCTCCCCGTAATATCAATAATTTTTAGAACTGTATACTCTTTCGCCGGCAAATCATAAAGGATTGTTGTTGATGGGTTAAATGGGTTTGGAAAGTTTTGATGTAGGTTGAATCTATGTGGTAATACCGGAGTTTCCCCAATTTCGTCCACAGATAATGGAGTTGACGAATAATATAGTACGTTTATTTCATAACCATCTAGAGCAAATTGTACACTTTCGATTTGATCGCTAGAAACTTCATATGTAGTTCCATTCAATAGATTTGTTAGATAATAGGGTCCGTCGCCATCATATGGAAGGTATGTAAAATCCAGTGTAAAGTTGTATTGAGTATTTCTAAAATTACCAATAGTTATCAAAGTGTGTCCTTCGCTTGTTGAAGAGTAACTGAGAATATCATTTGATAGCGAATTAGGAATATCAACTATTATTGGATTATGTATATAGTTTTTTCGAATATTAATCAACTGTTTGAAATATGGTCTAAGGTTATTTGGGTCATCCCAGTTGATAGGGTCTCGTGTTGTTAGTTCACCAACTTCACCGCCGGAATAAATTAAAGGAATACCATTTATTGTCATAATAAGAGTGTGTGCGAGTTTTGATCGGTCAGCGTCGTGGGATGCTGTCATTCGAATCTCATCATGATTTTCCAAAAAACGTAATGGTCGTGCATGTTCGGGATATATTCGAAGTAACTCATTTTTAAGTATGTCCAGCGTTACTGTCCCGTCAATTGCACCTCGTATATAGTTTCGCAATACCCAATCATTAGCGGAGTCGAAGCGATGATCATAGTACACTAGTTCTTCTGAACTTGCTTCAGCCTCTAAAAAGATTTCCGGCTTTATGTTTTTTAATGCAGCTCGCCAATCCTGCCAAAATTGCGGATTTCGCTGTTCAACTCCCCACGCAACATCACAACGATATCCGTCTACATCATACTCCTTAACCCAGTGTGTCGCAACATCAATAAAATATTCACGAACGTTGGAATTATTATAGTTGAGATTTGGAAGGCTAGCCCAGTCGAAAAAATATTCATAATTTGAATCGCCGGGGGTTCCATCCCAAATATAAAAATATGCCCAAGGAGAATACTGATTATATTCAAAAACATTTCTCATAAACGGATGTTGAATTGATGTGTGATTGACAACAAAATCAAGTATAATACGAATATCATTCGAGTGTAATTCATTAACTAAAGAGCGAAATTCTTCTTCGGTGCCATAATCTTCTTCAAAGTTATAATAATCAGTGATTTCATATCCATGAGTAGTCGGGCCAGTGTAAATAGGCATTAGCCAAATAGTATTTATCCCAAGATCAACCATGTCCGGAATGCGATCGACTATGCCCATAAATCCACCTTGATCTGTAAATGAGCGGGGGTAAATCTCATAGATTATAGCATTGTCTATCCAACGGGCATGCTCTTCATTGGTTAGTAATCGTATCATCACTCCATCATAAATAATACAGTGACGGGCAACGGCAACTCTTCCTTGCGAATCTGTGGCAACGAGATCTATATAATATTCTCCTGGTGTGCCGGGAACTGTAACTGTCATGGTGGAGAAATAAGGCATTCCATGCACGATAAGATTTGCAGGATTGTTTTCATCTGCCGACCATAAATATGTGAAATCTAGATCATCCGGTGAATAGCATACTGCCGTAAATGTAACTTGTAGATCTTGGATATCTCCCAAAATAGTAGCCGTTGGATTGTGATTTTTTTCATACATGAGAAAGAGTTCCTCAGAAAGAGCAGAATACCCATTGCTTGCCTCCGCATACACGTAAGCAATATTATTACCTTCAGTTAGCGTAACATCATGAGTAAAAACGCCCTCGATTACATCTAAAATTGTCTCTGTTTCATTAAAATATAGATTTACAGTTGTCACGGATTCATCGTCAACGGTACCTGCAATAGTAATGTTTTCATACCAATAAATTTCCGAAGGAGTTAAAAACGTAATGACAGGACCAAAATTAGCTAAGCTATCAGAAATATCATCTGAGTAAAGCGACGCAACTCCACGCCCATGACCATCCAAAGCACTAAGACGAGCGCCATGTGGTTCGTCTTCTATAATGTAATTTGACAGAATCCGATTTTGCCAAAAGGCACTTCGAATAAATGCAGCATCAAACACATCAGGGTCTTCTGAATTAGCGATGCCACCGTTGTCAATAGTAACTTCATATCCGTTGCCACTTCCGTCGTCAGATGCGATATAAGAGAAGAGAGTGAAATCACGTCTTTGATTCCATCCGCCGAGTAAACTGTCCAAATAGGCCAGTTCAACATCAAAAACAAATTCTGAGTTTAAAATGGCGGATTCATCAATAATTATTTGAGTTGTCCCAAATAGAGTCGGTTCGCGATTTTCTTGGAAGCGGTTTTCAATCTCTGCATTAAACAGAGAACTGTTGGGTGGGGAAATCGATGCAAATATCCCCTCGTTGTTCCAATCTTGTAAGAGTAAATCCAATCCGCGGGAATCTTCAGTATAGCTATTTACAGGGTTTGTAATCAGTAACCCCAGACGTGTTTTATCGTGAACACCTCCCATTTTAACCGTAAAATGTAAGATATCGTTGTTTCCTGTAGCTTCAATACAAAGGCTATGAATATCAACATCTGTTTGGGACATATCATCTGGAACAATATATTGTATATCATTAAACGCGTCTACAAAATGATACCCGGAGTTTTCAGGGAAAACCCCGAAAGTATATTGATTTTCCGCCGCAATTCCTTTTCCGTTTTCAAAGAAAACAGAAATATGAGTAAACTCGTTATTCTGAGAAAGAGAAATGATAGCTGAGACTTCATTTGTCTCGGAATTAAATTGGTGAGTAATCAGAGATTCGTTGTAGTTTAACTGGATAGAGGATTCGTTAATTCCATCACCATATGTGCCCGATCGTAATTTTGCACGGAAAATAAACTCTGTTTCGATTTCAGAAAATATCGTTCCTTGAGTTGGTTCTAATAGTTTGATACTTGGAGTGGAGTCTGGCATGACAATGATTAAGTTGTTATTTGTATTGTTAGGATTATATTCAGGGTTATCCCAATCATTAGTCCAATAACTGGTGTTAAGTTGAAATTTATATTCCCACATATTTTCTTCTAAATCAACAGTTGTTTCCCAGACGCCATCTTCGTCTAAGTCTGTCATGGGATTAAATTGATTATTCCAATTATTAAAAGAGCCCATAAGTGACACAGCGTTGATTGATTGCATAAAAAATAGCCGTGAATTATGACTGTCAAAATAAAAATCAACCGGAGTAGTATATATAACTAAATTGGGTTCATATAAATATGTAGAACTTTGGATAACCGTCCCTAATTCAGATGATATACTAGCTGTTATCGTGTGTTCTCCAATAGAAAGAGGCTCTTGCGGTTGAAAAGAAAACTCATGAAGTTCTTGGATAAAATATTGGGTTGGATTATCAATTGGCACACCATCAATCATAACGACAAGCGTTTCGATATCGATAGGATAATCCGGTGAATGATTAATAATAACACGTATTGGCTCACCCACCGACGTTGTATCAATATACATTTCTCCTGTAGTAGTGACATCACGAGGCAGAAGGTAAGTAATGATGGGGTCTGTTACTTCAATCATAGAATTGTTATTATCGGAGATGTTAATACGTGGGTTGTGCGGGTCGGTAAATGCCTGCCCCCAATCTGCATCCAAAACAAATTTATAATTATGGTTTACGTTTAGAGCGAGTTCGGTTGTGAGTGTGAATTCTCCATCACCATCGGGGTCTTCCATGACCATACTGTTGTCAGAATTATTCCATCCGTTAAAACTTCCGACTAATCGGATGACTTCAAAATTATCCAGTGGCGGGTCGAAATGAAAGATGATGGGGACAGTTTGTCCATAAGCAACTGAACTTGTGATTATCAATACAATCATCCACAGTATTGGCAGAATAGTTTTTATTGAACGCATAAGTATTCCTTTTTTATTTTTCACAGAATATTTATTTATGGAGAGGGAATCTCTTTCTATCATAATTATGGTCGAACATGACATCAAATTTACAAAAAAGAAGGATGAAATAAGTACTTTTCATTTCAATTAAACCGATATAATCGGATAATAAAAGTCAGTTAGTGGCTTAGGTGTAACGCACAGAAATACCAATATTGTAAATTTGAGAATAATCAAGAGATATTATTTGTAATGATATAAAACGTTTGTTAAATTTATAGGCTTATTTCGATAATAAAATAAAGAATTTAGGACATATTATGAGTAGAGTTTGTGACGTAACCGGAAAAAAACCGATGTTTGGAAATCATGTGAGTCATGCTCACAACAAAACCCGTCGCCGGTTCAATGTTAACTTGCAGAAAAAACGATTCTGGCTTCCGGGTGAAGAACGATTTATCACATTAAATGTATCCACACGTGGAATTCGGATTATTGATAAAAAAGGAATACGGAAAGTCGTGAATGAACTGCGCGCGCAAGGAAAAAAGATATAATATTATTAATTGACCTCCCAAAAAAAAGCCCCGATATCGGGGCTTTTTTTTCAATCATCTTAATTTGCGTTTTTTATTATTCATGTTGTCGACGGATAAATGCCGGGATTTCCAGGTCGTTTCCGTAAATTACCGGTTTTTCATCATCGAAATGAAACTTTGGTTTATTAGGCTCAACTCGAGAGGAATCATTATCTTCCGGCTGAGACTTTTGCACATGAAGCGGCATATTCATCTGTCCGGCAATGATTTGCGTTTCCTGACGTGATGTGGATGCCTTCTCCGTGGTCGTGATATTTGTTTTTTCAATAGATTTAGTCTGGTTAAATCCGGTTGCAATTACGGTTACGCGAATATCGTCAGACATCGTCGGATCAATAACAGCACCAAAGATAATATTCGCATCATTTCCGGCCTCTTCAAAGATAATAGACGTAGCTTCATCGACCTCATGCAGCGTCAAATCGCTACCGCCGGTAATATTAACCAAGACACCCTGTGCGCCACTGATGCTTGCGTTGTCCAATAATGGACTGGAGATTGCCTGCTGAGCCGCTAAAGCAGCACGTTCTTCACCCGAAGCCGACCCTGTGCCCATGATGGCTTCACCCATATTTTTCATAATTGTTTCCACATCCGCGAAATCAAGGTTGATCATCCCATGGACATTAATCAAATCTGAAATACCTTTGGCTGCCTGATGCAAAATGGAATCTGCCATCAGGAAAGCTTCCGGTAGAGTGGTGTTTTTATCGACGATGGACATTAGTTTTTGATTTGGAATGATGATAACCGTATCGCAGACTTTCCGCATTTCTGAAACACCGTTTAAGGCACGATTCATTCGTTTAGGACCTTCAAAATTGAAGGGAAGAGTCACAATCCCTACTGTAAGAATCCCCAAATCCCGCGTAATTTGAGCCGTGATTGGAGCCGCACCTGTACCTGTCCCTCCGCCCATACCGGCAGTAATGAATACCATATCCGATCCTTCCAACAGAGATTTTACCGCTTCACGATCGGCTTCCATTGCTTGCTGCCCGATGGTTGATTGCGCTCCCGCACCCAATCCCTTTGTCAGGTTTTTCCCAATTTGGATTTTGTGTTCGGCGACGTTGTTTTCAAGATCCTGAGCGTCTGTGTTTATGACAAAGAAATCCACTCCACTCATATTTGATGTAATCATTCGATTGATGGCGTTTCCCCCGGCACCGCCCACACCGACTACTTTTAATTTCGCTTTCTGTTCAGCTAGGTTATCAAATTCAAATAACATGTTGCTCTCCTTTGGTTATGTTTATTTATTCCTTAAAAAAATTCTTTGAACCATTGTGACAGTTTATTTACGACAGTTTTAAATGTCAATCCTGTCGGCTCGGAAAATTGTTTCTCATCGTAATATAGCGGCCACCGGACAAGACCAACCACTCCCGAATGTGCAGCGGTAGAGGCGATATCGATAGCTCCGCTCACGCCTTTTGGTATCCCGATTCGAGTTCGAAGTTTAAGCGTTTCTTCAGCAAGACCGGTAAGATTTTTTAACTGTGCTCCTCCTCCGGTAAGAACCAGCCCATACGTTAGACTTTCATGGATGTCTGCTCGGGATATTTCTCTGGCAATCAATTGGAGCAATTCTACCATTCTTGCTTCCACGTACCTGGAGACTTCGTGCTCCGAAATATCTCTTTTGAGTTCACCTTCTTTCACGGGAATGTCGAAATTTAATTCGGGAGAAGCCATAGATGACTTTGCTGATGCATATTTCAGTTTAATCATTTCTGCATCTTCTTTGCCAATCTGAAGCATAACTGCAATATCATTTGTAATACTGCTGGCACCAATTGGAATCACCCCTGTATGACGAACGCCGCCGTCATGAAAAACGGTGATATCGGTGGTTCCTGCTCCAATATTTACAACCGCAACTCCCAGTTCTTTCTCATCTTCATCCACGGTCGCAATTGTAGAGGCTAGTCCCTGAAAAACGAAACCTTCTACGGTGAGCCCAAGTTCTTCAATACAACCGGCAAGGTTCGTTGCTGTTGATGTTGCCATCGTTACCAGATGCACTCGCGCCTCCAAGCGACGACCGGACATACCAACCGGGTCTTTGATTCCTGTCATAGTATCGATGACATATTCCTGGGGTAAAATATGGAGGATATCTCTATCCACAGGGAAAGAGATTGCCTTTGCAAGTTCCAAAACTTGTCGAACATCTTCACGCGATATGTCGTATTCAGACGACATTTGGGAATGTCCGTTTTTTTGAATCGCGATTGCTCCTTGGGTGTTAATTCCTCGTATGTGATCTCCTGAAATAGAGAGATGCACATGATTTACCTTCATTCCTGCCATCGTTTCTGCATCGGTAATCGCTGTTTCAATTTCATCAATAATCTGATCCCGGTGGATGATTGATCCCTGCTTGATTCCACTTGAAGGCGAAGAACCAATGCCAAGAAGTTTTATCTCCTTGCTATCCGTATTTACCTCAGCAATAGCACATCGAATCCGAGAGGTTCCGATGTCGATGCCGACATTGATAGTTTTATCCTGAATTCTGTTTAGTGACTTCATCTTTTCCGTTCTCGTACAATAACTTGATTATTATAACGGAGATCAATTGTTGAGAAATCAGTGAGGTGTCTTTTTTGTGACAATGATAGCCCAAATTCTTTTAAAATATGTATCTTTTTCGAAATATTTTTCAGACCCAAAAGTACTTTTGTTGGTTTTTCCAATAGTATTAGTTCGTACTCGTCTTGGTGATTTAACCGTATCTCTGAAATATTTTTATAGAGAGTAGGGTTTAGGTTTTGGATGCGGACAATTATCTTTGTGGTCTCGCGTATCTTTGATGACAACGTAGGCTTTCCCACGGGAAAAAGGTTTTTCGTTTCATTAAATCCTGACAGGATAGGGATATTCATTTCTATGACGGTTGAGTTATTCGGCAAAACAACTGAATATTGATCAATAAACATAATGGGGTCCATATTAATCATAGCAATGGGTTCTCGTTCTACCAATTCCACACTTAAGACATCAGGAAAATGTATACTGACCCTTGCAGCTTGAACATATGGAGACGTTTCTAACCTCTCTGCAATAGTCTTGTTGTGTAATTGACTTACGGGGAGACCGATTAAATCCTGAAGAGAGTTTGTGTAGTCGCTGGCAGGAATAATTTTGCTTCCAGTCACAAGGATAGATTTGACTGATAACATCTTGGTGTACGATGCCCAGGAAAATGCGCCCCAAGTGAGGGCAGAGCATGCAAGGGTGAGAGAAAATCCGACCACGAAGCGAAAAGAGGCAAACTGTGCTAATGTTTTCATGCTGATATAATCTCGCTGTTAAACCCAAGAAGTGTAATCTCTAATTCCAGATCAATATCAAATTTGTTTTTTACCGATGTTCGGGCTATATGAATCAGATTTATAATATCTTTGGCATTTGCATTTCCGGTATTCACAAAAAAGTTCGCATGCTTTTCAGAAATGAGTGCATTTCCGGATCTAGTTCCTTTTAAGCCTGCTTTATCAATAAGATATCCGGCCGCTACGTCATCCGGGTTTTTGAAAACACTCCCGGAAGATCGAAAGTTTAATGGTTGTGACGATTTTCGTTTCAATCCTGTTTCCTTCATGTTCTTCTGAATGGTCTCAATGTCACCGGCGGGAAATTGAAATTCAGCCCGCAGTATAATGGATTCAGGAGATAGTGACGTATGTCGATACTCAAACTTAATCGATTCTGAAGAAAACGTATTAACTGACCCATTCTCATTCATAATATCCAATGATGTTAAATGCACAGATATTTCTTGTCCGTATGCTCCGGCGTTCATGAAGATGGCTCCGCCGACTGTTCCGGGAATTCCGATGAGGTTTTCACATCCTGTAAGTCGATGTTTTGCGGCTTCTTTGACAAGCTTTCCTAACATGACTCCCGCGCCTACGCTCACATGGTTTTTATCAAACACAAGTTCGCTAAATTCTTTTTTCAAGGAGATTACGATACCACGTATCCCCAAGTCTGAAACAAGTATATTTGAACCTGAGCCCAAAAATACTGTTGGGATGTTCATTCTCCGGGCGTAGCTAAGAACAGTGCGTAAATCATCCGTATCTTTCGGAATAACATAGGCGTCTGCCGGACCGCCAATCCCATAAGTGGTATGACGACTCATCGGCTCATTCAACAAGCATGATCCTGATACGATTTGCTTTAACTCAGTCAACATGATTAAAATAGTTTGTCAGATGTTCGACCAGTGTTTCACTATAACGCCAGATTGTTCCTGCTCCCATGGTGATTATCATATCTCCCGGTTGTGCCACGGTTTCAATGTGAGTAGATAAATCATCTAAATGTTTAAGAAATTGCACATTCGGATGTCCCAACTTTTTTGCCGCATTTGAGACCAATTCTCCTGTAATCCCAGGGATAGATTCTTCCCGGGCAGGATAAATATCCGTGACTATCAACACATCGCTATCTAAGAATGCCTTTGCAAAGTCTTGATGAAAATCACGGGTGCGAGAATATAAGTGAGGTTGAAATACAGCGATAATTCTTCGACTCCATCCGGATTTTGCAGCTTGTAAGGTGGCAAGGACTTCTGTCGGGTGATGTGCATAATCATCTATAACCATGATGTCGTTGACAATGCCTTTAGTTTCAAATCGCCGTCTTACACCGGAATAGGTTTCCAAACCCTCCGCGATAGTATTGAATGGGATTCCCATTTCAATTCCTAAAGCAATCGCAGCCAGTGAATTGAGAACATTATGCTCGCCTGGGACATTCAACGTAACTTCTCCTAATTTCTCTCCCCGTTGATTCACGGTAAAACGGGCTGAGTTTTCTAAGAAGGAAATGTCGACTGCACGAAACATTGTATTTTCAGAAATTCCGTATGTTATTATAGGACGTTTTACTTCCGGTAATATCTTCCTAACAGATGGTGAATCTATGCACGCAATCACTACACCATAAAACGGGACAGAATTGCTGAATTGTATAAAAGCATTTTGCAGATCTTCTAAACTTTCGTAGCAGTCTGTGTGCTCTAGCTCGATGTTCGTTATAACAGAAATAGTCGGTCGGAGAGCCAAGAAACTTCGATCATATTCATCGGCTTCTACCACGATGGTATCCCCTGCCCCTAATATAGAATTTGTACCAAGGGTTTTGACAAGTCCGCCAACAACAAGGGTCGGGTCGATCTCTGCAGCAGAGAGAACGTTTCCTATCATAAAAGAGGTGGATGTTTTCCCGTGCGTTCCGCCTACACCGATACTCGTCTCTTTAACGGCGATGAGCTCACCAAGCATCTCAGCTCGTCGAATGACAGGGATTCCACGCTTCACGGCTTCTACAATTTCCGGATTATCTTGTTTCACCGCACTGGAATAAACTAGAACATCAGCATCAGTCAGATTTTTCGCATGATGTCCTTTTGAAATGGTGGCTCCTTTAGATTTAAGGTGGCGTATGAGTTCTGAATCGTTTAAGTCTGAGCCGGTTATTTGAAAATCAAGATTAATGAGAAGTTCCGCAATACCGCTCATGCCGATACCGCCAATTCCAACAAAATGCACTTTTTTTACTGTCCTAAACATTGGGGTTTGCCAACGCTAAAATGTGGTTTACTATGGATTCCGTGGCATCCGGTTTTCCCAATGAGGTCGAATGCGTTGCCATCGTTTGAAGGGCCCCTTTTTTTTGGAATAGCTTCATGACCATATGGGAAAGTTCAGTTGCCGACAGCGCGGATTCTTCAATCATGACGGCCGCATTTTCATGGATAAGTGATTGAGCATTTTTCATCTGATGGTCACCGGCGGCAGCGGGGAAGGGCACCAGAATGCTCGGCTTTCCGCATAATGTAATCTCTGACAACGTCAGTGCTCCGGCACGAGAAATAATGATATCAGCAAGTGCGTACGCTTCAGCCATATGGTCGATAAATGGAAGAACACGAACCATGTCAGAATCATGATGTCTGTACTCCTGATATTGCCAATGTCCGGTTTGCCAAAGAACCTGAATTTCTTTTTTGGATAAGATTTCGACCGCCTTGTTCATCACCTTATTTAATGCAGCCGATCCTTGACTTCCGCCAAAGAGAAAGACGGTTCGTTTTTCCGGGTTTAAGTTAAAGGTGGAAAATGCCTTCAGGCGGTCTCCATTTTGAATCCCCTTACGTATAGGGTTGCCGGTTAGGTCACAGTCTCGATTTAAATATTTTTTTGCTTCTTCAAAGGCAATGCAGACTGTTTTTGCTTTTGAAGCATACCACCGAGTGGTGATTCCCGGATAAGAGTTTTGTTCCTGTAACAGAATAGGAATTTGTTCACGAACTGCAACTTTCAATGGAATTGCACTGGCATATCCTCCGGTGCCGACGACAATGTGAGGTGCAAATTGATGAAAGAGAGATTGCGTAATCCCAATAGATTTCATGTATCGCATCGGGAGTTTTACGTTTTGAGTAAGAGATTTAAAACTAAAACTTCGCTGAATTCCGCGGATGGGAACCAGTGTGTGCGGTAATCCACGAACTGGAAGCACTTCAGCCTCAATCCCAAAGGTGGACCCCATGTAGTGGATGTTGATCCTTGGGTCACGCTGTTGGAGAGCTTCTCCAATCGCAATGGCAGGGAAGAGGTGTCCGCCAGTGCCACCGCCGGAAATCAATATCCGTAAATCAGTCATGAAGCATGGACCTCCATCCGTGTTTGGCTGTGACCGACCGCTTGGCTTGACTGATATTTAACAAAATACCCATTCCTGCAAGATTAATCAGCATCCCGGAGCCGCCATAGCTAATCAAGGGCATGGGTAATCCGGTGACAGGAAAGACATTGGTGACGACCGCTGCATTAACAAATGCGTACAAAATGAAACTGAATGAAATACCAATTGCCAGCATGATACCAAATGGGTCGGTAGAACGTTTTGCGATTCTAATTCCTCGCTGAAAAATGAATAAAAAGATTGTAAGAATGACCACTCCCCCGACAAATCCTAATTCTTCTCCAATGATTGCGAAAATAAAGTCAGTGTGAGGTTCCGGTAGGAATAGATTTTTTTCCATACTGTTTCCGAGCCCTAAACCAAAGAATCCTCCGTTACTTAAGCTGATTAATGACTGATGTGTTTGATAGCCAATTGTTGCCGTATCTTGGTTGCCGTTAAACCAATCCATGACTCTTGCGCGACGATATGTTTCCATCATGAGAACAGGAATAGCTACGACTAAACCGGTCGCTCCCGTTGCTAAGAGTTGGGGGAGACGTGCACCTCCGGTGAATAACATAATCGTCCCGATAAGTCCAATCATTGCGGCGGTACTAAAATCCGGTTGGATGACAATAACACCCATTAACAAAACGATAATCAAAACAGGCGGGAGAAATCCATGATAAAAATCTTTAAGCTGCTCTCTTTTAAGGTCGATGTAAGCAGCTAAATAGATGATGAGCGAAAGTCTGGCGATATCGGAAGTTTGAAAAGAAAATGGTCCCAAAAACAGCCACCGCGAAGCGAAAAATATCTTTGTTAATATTAATAACACTATTGAACCAGTGATGAGCCAGAAAGAAATCGTTTTTAATTTTCTATAATCAAGCATCATGAATCCAAACATAACAATGATGCTAATTAATGCACGCTTCAGATGTGCAACAAGATATACAGTATCTGTCCGTCCTCCGGTTTCTGTTAATGACCGTACAGAACTGGCACTGTATAACATGATTGTCCCCAAAACCAGTAATGCAATAATTGCACCCAGTAAAACCCGATCATAGTTTTTTGTAATGACGTTTAGATAATGCATTGTTAATGTGCCTGCCCGCCGTTTTTTTGCGGGTTGGTATGTTCATATTTCACGTCCAACTGACGTACCCAATATTTGAACTGATTTCCGCGGTCTTCAAAACTTGAAAACTGGTCGAAACTCGAGCAACCGGGTGACAGCAAAACAACATCCCCCGGCTGAGCAAGTGTATGACTCATTGCAACAGCATCTTTGAGTCTCTCCGTTTTGGATAGACTTACCGCATCCCCTAGAGCTGCTGCAACGATATTTCGAGCCTGTCCGTATGCGAAAACTTTTTTTAAATTGTTTGCATGCGGAAGCAAATCTTTAAAATCTCCTCCCTTGAATTTTCCCCCAAGAATGAGAATTAGCGGTTCCGTGTAACTTTCCATGGCAACACAAACTGCATCAATATTTGTCGCTTTAGAATCATTTACGTATTGTACCCCGGAGATGGATGAAACACGCTCCAACCGATGTGGAACGCCCGAGTAATTGCGCATAACTTCCGAAATATTGTCATCTGAAATTCCGGCAAAATGTGCAGCAGTTGCAGCAGCTAAAAGGTTGGTTAAGTTATGCAATCCGGGTAGAGAAACTTCATCTGTTCTGATAAGAGTGGCGTGCTCTTCATTAAGAATTTTATCATTTTCGACTTGAAACGGAGCCGTAGAATCAGCATTAAGAGTGTATGCGATTTTTTTTGCAGGCGATGCAGATATTTTTTCAACCAAAATTGGATCATCCCCAAAATAGATAAGCGTATCGTCCTTAGTTTGATTCGTCATCATTGCCATTTTTGCATTGACGTAATCATTCATGGTGAGATATCTATCCAAGTGGTCGGGAGAGATATTGAGAAATACCGAGATGGACGGCTTGAAATGATGGATAAATTCCATCTGAAAGCTTGAGATTTCAAGGATGTAAATGCGCTTTGTGTCCCGCGATTTCAAATCGTTCAAGATCATTTCCGAGAAGGGGACTCCCATATTTCCTGCGAGGGCAGGATGGATATCTTGTGTTTGACACATTTGTTTTAATGCATGAACGGTGGTAGTTTTTCCGTTGGATCCGGTAACGGCAATCACCGGTGCATCTGTAAACCAACTTGCAAATTCTATTTCACTCACAACCGGAATATTCTGGTTTTTCGCTTCAACAATAATCTCAGCATCCTTGGGTACACCCGGAGAGACTATCCAAAGATCAGCGTTATAAATTCTTTCAGAATGTTCACCGCACTCGCAATCAATGCCATAGGATTCAAGAGTAATGACATTCCGCTGAACCTCATTGGTTGTGCCGGGGTCACTGGTAAATACGATTCCCCCCTTGTGATGAGCAAGTTGCGCAGCAGACGTCCCGCTTTTACCCAAACCGATAACGGAGATATTTTTTCCTCGAATATTAATATTATTTCGTGTTTGAATATTGATCATCGGATTTTGAATGTAGTGAGTGAAAACAACGCTAAAAGAATTCCGATAATCCAAAACCGTATGACAACTCGTGTTTCGGGCCAGCCTTTCAGTTCAAAATGATGATGAATCGGCGCCATTTTAAAAAGGCGTATTCCAGACCCGGTTCGTTTCTTTGTCCAGCGAAAATATCCCATTTGAAGCATCACAGATATTGCTTCCCAAACAAACACGCCACCGATAATGAACAATAAAAATTCTTTTTTTAATAAGACGGCAAGCGTTCCCAGAGCTGCACCGGTGGATAGAGAACCTACATCTCCCATAAACACTTGCGCTGGCGCAGCGTTAAACCACAAGAATCCAAGACATGCTCCTGCCATCGCGGCTGCAAAAACAGTGAGTTCTCCTGCTCCCGGAAGGTAAAGAATATTAAGATATTCTGAGAAATCCACGCGACCGGTGATATACGTAATCGCTGCAAAGACTGTGAAAGCGATTGCCAACAGACCGGTTGCGAGTCCGTCTAATCCGTCGGTGAGATTGACGGCATTGGATGTACCGGTAATGACGAGTATAATAATCAACGGATAGAAAAACCCAAAATTAATATACATGTTTTTCAGGAAAGGGACGAATGTTGCATTCCAATTGCCCGAGTATTCAGGAACATTATAAATCCAAAAGCTAACGACAACACCCAAAAGAACTTGACCAACCAGTTTATAGACGGCGATAAGTCCTTTTTTCTTTTTCTTTACGACCTTTAAATAATCATCTAAGAATCCTATGACACCCATCCAGATAGTAGCGATGAGAACAATTTGAATAAACATGTTATCCAGTTTTGCAAAGAGTAAGGTAGGGAGGAGTACCGCGGTTAGAATGAGTACTCCTCCCATGGTCGGCGTGCCCTTCTTCTTGAGATGGGTCTCTGGTCCGTCGGATCGGATTTGTTCACCGATTTGGTGAGTTTGTAGCTTGTGGATGACCCACGGACCTATAAGGAAACTTATGCCAAGCGCTGAAATCGCAGCCATTGCAGATCGAAATGTGATGTATTGGAAAATGTTCAATATCGACCAATATTCTTTTAATGGATAGAGGAAGTGAAAAAGCATTATCCGATTAATCCTTTGATAATTGTTTCCATTTCCATTCCCCTCGATCCTTTAACAAGGACGACATCTCCCGGCTTGATTAAAGCGCCTACGGATGAAATACAGTCCTTTTTGGAAGAAAAATGTTTGTGAAGCATTCCTGAATTGAGAGTATTATCTGTTGTTTTTGTTTCTGCTCCAACCGTAAATACACCGTCCAGTTTTTTCTGCATACATTTCTCACCAATTTTTCGATGAGCAGAGATGGTTTCTTCTCCAAGTTCGAACATATCTCCGAATATAAAATATTGCTGTCCGGAATTATTAAATGATTTCAAATAATCAATTGCTGCTAATGTGGACTCTAAATTTGCATTGTATGTATCGTCAATAAAGGTGACATTGTTAAATTGTTTTAATGTGCATCTTCCTTCCGGAGGGGTAAAGGTCTGTATTTGATTTTGGAACGTTTCCCAACTTACCCCCATTGTTATAGCTACCGCTGCAGCGGAAAGTACGTTTTTCGCAAAGGACATGTTTTGTGAGAACGTCTGAATCTCCATAGAATTGATTATAAGAGTGATGCCATCATTTTTCTCGTGATAAATGTCTGCCGAAAAATCACAATCCGGGGTGAACCCAAATGTGACTGATATTCCCTCATTGTGGAAAGTAGAAATATATATATCCGATTTATTGACGAATGAGATTCCATTTTTCAAGGAATGGTAAAGCTCTCTTTTTTCTTGCACAATATTATCTACACTTCCAAAACCTTCGAGGTGTGCCGGAGCAATATTGGTAATCAAACCGTGAGTAGGGTTTGCAACCCTGGCTAAATAGGCAATGTCGCCGGGTGCACTTGCACCCATTTCCAAAACGGAGATCGTGTGCGTTTCGTTAAGCAGCAACAATGTGAGCGGCAGACTGATTGATGTGTTGAAGTTTCCTTCAGTGGCATGAACAGTATATTCATGTTGAAAAATGTGTTTTAGCAACTCTTTTGTAGATGTTTTTCCGTTGGTTCCGGTGATGCCGATAACAGGAATGTCAAATTGCTTTCGCCAGTAATGTGCGATGTCGCCGATAGTATTTAATGGATCATCCACCACAATTTGTTGCAAATTGTCGATTGATGCTTCCTGCTTACGTACCAAGCAAGCAACGGCACCTTTTTTTTGAGCATCCGAGATAAATTGATGACCGTCAACATGCTCACCCTTTAGGGCGATATAAAGATCTCCCGGCTGAACAAGGCGACTGTCAATTGTTAGCCCGGTAACCGGGTTGTCAAATACTACTCCTGTCCTCTCAGAAAAGATTTTTTGAATCGCCGTTGGGTCTGGAAGTTGTATTCTCATACGCAATAACTCTGAATAATCTTGATGTCTGAGTACTGAATTTTTTCACCACGGACGTCCTGATACTCTTCACGTCCCTTACCAAGGACAATAAGGACATCTCCATTCTTTAATGTCGCTAATGCTGTTTTAAGTGCCTCACCGCGGTCAAGAAATACTTGATATGACTCTCCCGTAAAACCGGAAACAACTTCATTGTTAAGAACGGAAGGGTCTTCCCAGCGTGGATTGTCTGGGGCGATGTAGCAGAAATCAGCATGTTTTTCCGCAATCGTTGCCATGATGGGACGTTTGGAGGCATCTCTGTCTCCACCGACACCAAAGAGAACAGACATCCATCCTTGAGACAATCCCCGAATGGTACTTAAAACTTGTTCATAGGAGTCCGGCGTGTGTGCGTAATCGACAATGACGGTTCCTTTTGTCGTTGTTGTAAAGGTCTCCATCCGCCCGGGGATGACGTGACAATCACGAATTCCGGCTTCAATTGCTGATGCGGGAATGCCCATCGCGTGGGCTGATGCTACCGCGGAAAGAATATTTTCCAAATTAAACCGTCCAATGAGCGAGGATTCGATTTGGTAAATATGTTCGCCCGCCTGAATGTCTCCACTAATACCGGTGGCGGAGGTTTGTACGTGTTGAAAATGTATATCATTTTTTGAGGAAACCGACGTTGTAAGTATTGGTGCCGAACAATCACTGCAAATTTTTTCTCCGTAAGCATCATCCTTGTTCACAACAGCCGTGGCGGTGATTGGCAATGTTTGAAATAATTTCGATTTCGTGTGATAATACTCTTCCATTGAACCGTGATAATCCAAATGTTCCGGTGTTAAATTGGTAAATACGGCAAGATTAAAATCCACATCGGCCACACGCAATTGATGAAGTGCGTGACTGGAAACTTCCATGACGACGTGCGTAAAGTCGTTCTGAAGCAGGTCTGAGAATGTTTTATGAAGCGAAACCGGATCAGAAGTCGTCAATGTTTTTTGCTGAGGGTATCCATCGGCAATTAATCCGAGCGTCCCCATCTGCGCTGTCTTGAACCCGTGCGATTTCAGAATCGAAGTTAGCAAGGAAACAGTCGTTGTCTTTCCGTTTGTTCCTGTAATACCAACCACGGTAAGCTTTTTTGACGGATGTCCATAAAACGCAGCTGCAAGAATGGATGCTGCACGCCGTGGGTTTGCTATTTTGATTTGTGGAATGGGCAAGTCTCCCAAATCCCGTCCATTTGTAATCACCGCAGATGCCCCCTTTGAAACGGCATCAGGGATGAAATCATGCCCGTCAAATTTTGTTCCCTGAATCGCTATATAAAGATAGCCTTCTTTAACATCATTGGAATGCAATGCAATACCGGAAACATAGGTGTCCGGTAATGAATGGTCCGTTTGTACCAGAGATGTGATTAGTGTACTAAGGCGCTGTTTCATTTCAATCCTATGGTACATATAGCCCCGGATTTCAAGATTGTTCCGGGCCCCGGGCTTTGCCAAAATACTTTTCCGGATCCGCTTAGTTTTGTTCTTAATCCGGATTTTCGAATAACAGTAATGGCTTTGCGAAGACTCATTCCGCGCACATCAGGTACTGTAATTGACGACGAATTCTCCTTAACGGTAACAGAGTGCTGTAGTAAAGGTGGATTCTGTGTTGTGGGAACTGCCGGTTTAGTTCTTTGATTGTCTGTAAACAACACGTCTTGGGGTTCATCCTGACGATTAGACGGATGCGGAATTTTGATTGAATCGTCCATATTGATAATCCGCTGCATTACTTTTTTAAATACCGGTGCCGCACCGGTTGCCCCCCAATGATAAGGAGGGTTGGGTTCGTCCAATACGATAACAGCCAACAATTGCGGATTTTCGACAGGAAAAAACCCTGCAAAATTTGAAATATATTTGGATTTGGAATATCGTCCATCAATAAACTTTTGTGCAGTTCCTGTTTTTCCTGCCACGTTCCATCCAGGGATATTTGCAGACGTGCCTGTCCCGCTTTGGACAACCATTGCTAACATTGATTTTAGATCATCCATGACGGAGGGATGTGTTACCTGACGAATCACTTCAGGTTTTTCCCTATACATAACTGCGCCATTAGCATTAACAATTTGGCGTACAATTCTTGGTTTGATTAAAAATCCACCGTTCGCAATGGCAGAGTAGCTCACCGCCAGTTGAAGGGCTGTTACGCCTACTTCATGTCCCATCGATACTTCTGCAAGAGACAGATCGCTCCAATCTTTTGGCAAACGGAGCGTTCCGGACGTTTCACCAAGAAGAGAGATGTTTGTTAATGATCCGAATCCATAGTTACGGGCAATTTTATATAAAGATGTTTTCCCCACGGTTTCAGCGATTTTTATCATTCCGACATTGCTGGAATGTTGAATGATTTGTGCAAATGTCAATGTACCGTATTCTTCGTGGTCATTGATTCGTATGTTTTTGTACAAAAATGAACCATTTTCACAGTTAAATTCGTCCTCAGGTTCTACTGTATGTGATTTAAGGGCAGCGGTTGCCGCAACAACCTTAAACGTAGAACCGGGTTCAAACTGATCGGTAACAGCCCGAAGTTTTTGATGCTCGGTCTTTGCTGCAGATGGACGATTTGGGTCAAAATCAGGAACGGATGCCATTGCAAAAATTTCACCCGTATGGGGGTTTATGATAATTCCGGTTGCTGACGTTGCATTTGTTTTTGTCCGTTGAGCTTCTAGCTCCTCCTGAAGGATGGATTGATAATCCAGATCAATCGTGAGTTGGATGTTTTCACCATCTATGGGTGCTTTTATCGGATAACTATTTTTTGGGTTCGCACCGCCAAGGGCATTCCGCTGTTTGACGATCCATCCGGGCTGCCCACGTAAAAATTCTTCAAATCGATTTTCGATACCTGTGATACCCCGGTCATCCACATCGGAACATCCAACGATTTGGGAGGCAATATGTCCGTGGGGATAAAATCTTCTGGAATTTCGCTCAACAATCAATCCTTCCAAAGGATTTGCGATGAGCTCTGTACATTTATCTTTTCTGAGATTTCGTTCAAGATAAATAAAATTTCTCCCGGAAGTTAATTTTTTCAGATAAAATTCAGATTGGCGGCCGGTAATCTTAGACATGGTTTGCGCGAGCTCGGATTTATCTTTCACTTTGGAAGGGTAAGCAGCAAATGTGTAGTGAATGATATTCCGGGTTAACGGTGTATTATTTCTGTCGTAGATATTTCCACGAATAGCAGGGAGGTTTTCCTTGCTCTGACCTTGTTTTAATCCTTGCGCACGATAAACGGCACCATTCAAAATTTGCACTCTAAATAACGAGACGGATAGTCCAACCCAACTGAAGAGGATGAAAACAGAAACGACGGTAATACGCCCGCGAAATTTTAGGTAGGTTTTAGTCATCCCTGGCAAATAAACCTGCATTTACAATTTGGATAGAAAGCGTTTCCGGATCTGCGGAGACCATTCCCAATTCTTTGCGTGCCCGAGACGAGATAACATCCGCCCTGGACAAGGACTCAATATCGCTTTCCAATTCTTTGATATCGTTCAATAATTCCTTAACCGTGAACTGCTGGACTTCCAAAGCAAGAAGCGTTTCATCAACCTCCGTGTATACCCATAAATACGAGATTAATCCGGCGATTGACACAATAGTTACGAAGAAAAACATCAACGTTTGTAGCAGTTCTTTTTGTTTTTTCGATACTCTTTTTTTACCCATTAGATAATCCTTTCTGCAGCACGGAGTTTGGCACTGCGAGCTTTTGAATTTGTCGCGACTTCGTCTATTGACGGTGTAATTGGTTTTTTTGTCAAGATGCGTAAACGTCCGTCCCGATTAAATTGTTTAAAGCTATGCTTAACCGGTCGGTCCTCAAGTGAATGATAACTTATGATGACAATCCTACCCCCAATTGCGAGACTGTCTATAAACGTATCTAAGAAATGGTGTAGAGAATCAAGCTCGTTATTGACGGCGATTCTCAGTGCCTGAAAGATACGAGCGAGTGTTCGTTGGCGATGAGCGGGGGCGGTGCATCTTCGGATGCTTTCCAGTAAATCACTAATTGTTGTCATTGATGCCGCTTTTTTAATATACCGGGCAATTCGCCTGGAATGACGTTCTTCTCCGTATTGATATAAAATATCGGCCAACTCTTTTTCGGTTGAATTTTGGATTAGTGATTCTGCGGTGACTCCGGATTCAGGATCAAACCGCATATCCAAAGGTCCGTCTGTAGAGTAGGCAAATCCTCTTTCAGCTGAGCTTAGTTGCAGTGAAGAAAGTCCAAGATCAAGCAGGATTCCGTTCACGGGAGGAATCTCCTCGGAACGAAGGAGGCTCGGTATTGTGTCGTAGGATCTATTATAGAGAGAAATTGGGGTCGCGAAGGCGTGGATTGTTTCTTTACAAATATCCAAAGCCCTCGCATCACGATCAACCCCGACAAACCTCCCATCCGAATTCAGATGGGAGAGAATGTGCTTGGCGTGCCCTCCAAGACCGACCGTACCGTCCAGATAAACACCATCCGGACGTACGTTGAGATAGGAAAGAACCTCCGGCACCATAACTGGAATATGAATTGGTGAAGGTTCCGTCCCCGGTCTCATCAGAGAATAATTTTATCAGCGAGATCATCATAAGAATGTTGTTCGATCTTCATGTTTTCTTGGTCGACTTTGACCAATGTTTCAGGATTCCATAATTCTATTTTATTTACCATTCCTATAATTAACACATCCTTTGACAAGCCAGCATAGTCAATAAGAGAAGGTGTTAATAAGATGCGACCTTGTTTGTCGTAGGTCGTGAATGATGCATGCCGAACGGTATTTCGAATAAATGTTCGGTTTATGGCAGACAATGCAGAAAGTTGTTTTAATTCGGTTTCGATTTGTTGCCATACGGTGAGCGGATATACCCAGATGCAGGTGTCTTGACCGCGTGTTATGACAAACGTGTTATTATTGTCTTTGGATAATACTTGCCGAAACTTCGCAGGAATATTGACGCGTCCTTTCGCATCAACGGAATAGGAGTACTCTCCAGTGAATGTGTTTTTACTCAGTGTCATTGGCTCAAAATATGGGATAGTTACCCACAGCTACCCACAAGTCTACCAATGAAACCCACACGTGTCAATAGATTTATTATATTTTATTAAATTATTTTACATGGAATCGAATTGTTGGTCTAAAATGAAACAATAAAGTTTGGAACGAAATAATAAAAGAAAGGGTCAACTGATCTCCATATTTCCAAATCATCTTATTCCTAAGAGAGTGATTGGTAAAAAAATAAACTATTATGTCATCCCGAAGCTTACAGTCCCAGGCACGAAGTTTCGGGAGCAGAATGACTGAGGGATCTACGTAATTAAACCTGGTACAATTGAATAAAACACAAAACTTAACTCTGCTTACAAAAAATGTAGATTCTTCACTCCGTTCAGAATGTATCTTTTGATCATTATAAACCCCTGAAGGGTCTGTCTGTGGCAGACGGGCCCGCCGCTATGCTATTGGTCGGCGGATCGAAATGACAGCGACAAGTGAATGGTAGAAATAGTAGTTTTCGTACGTAATACTGTGATGATTATAAAAAAAGGAAATCTGCTGATGATTAAAAGACTTTACACAGTCTCCTGTTCGCTATTATAGCTACGGATGGCTTTTACAAGATAGGCGTATATTGTCGGATTGTTAGCCGCTGAGGATTCTCTGTAACAGACAGAGAGACAGGAAAGGGGTGACTTTTTATAAAATTCAGGTTCTCACCGTTTAAATAAATATAAACGCCCTGAAAATGATTAAGGAGGAGGTTCAGTTGTTTGTCAAACGAAAAAGTTTTTTGATCTCCGGTGATTAATCTGACCGATTCAAGAGCAAGTGTATCTTGCCGAACTTGAAATCCAATGGGTTGTTTACAGGTTATTTTTATTGAAAAGGGTGGTTTAATATTCAGAATTTTAGTTTGAGTACTTAACGACGTGTAATTCTCTAGCAATTGGTGTTGAGTAATTATATCATGACCCAACGTAATGGTTCTTCCTCCGAGTTGTTCGGTAGGATCCAAGGTTATTTTTCGAATGATAATTATAGAAAAAATAAAAATTAGTAGAAGCACACTTCCTTTGATAAGGTTTGCTCGTGTATTCGTTGGCGTACTGGGTGTTATGGTTTTTGAAAGTTCAGGTTCAGAATCCAATAGATCTGTTATCGGCTTTGGTTCCGGAGTCTTTCCGTTTTTTTTATCAAGGTATTGTTCTAGTTTTGTAATGACTTCTTCAGGATTTCCGCCGATCTCTTTTACATAGGCTTTCAAAAACAATCGGATGTACGGAAGGGGAAGGACATCAAATTGACCGGCTTCTAATGCCTTGAGAAAAGACAAACCAATTTTTGTCCTGTTATGAATCTCCGCAAGGTCAATACCTTGCTGCTCGCGGAGTGTCTTCAGTTCTTCGTAAAATGTGCTCATAGCTGAACAGAAGTTAATGGATGAAACAATTGGAATTCAATGATTTATCTCTAATATGTGTTATTTTTTGAAATATCTATTTTGATTTTGCAAATAACGAACAAGATTGTATTTAAATACTCAGATGATATGCCATTAAAACAAATCATATCCATTTTGATGGTTTCCGTTTGAAAAATCCTCAATATCTCTTATTTTTTCCTATGAATAAAATCAACTTATTACAGTCTGTACCTCTGTTTTCGGATTTGAGTGATTCATCTCTGAGTAAGATTTCTCAAGAAATGATCCTTCGATCCTATACAAAAGAGCAAATGATTCTGGTAGAAGATAATCCGGGAGAAACTTTTTTTATTGTGGCACAAGGTAGCGTAAAAGTCACACGAACGAGCGAAGATGGTCGTGAAGTCATCCTGACAATGTTAGGCGCAGGTGATTTTTTTGGTGAAATGTCATTACTGGATGGAAAAACCCGTTCAGCAAATGTTGTTGCACTTGAAGCCACCGAAACACTGACATTGTCTCGCCGTGATTTTTTATCCATCCTGGAGACGTATCCAAAAATCGCTATCCATTTATTGGAAGAATTAACCACACGAATTCGCTGGAGCGATCGCCAGATCGAAAGTTTATCTCTGAGTGGAGCTGAAAAACGCATTGCGATTGCACTGATTCGACTTGCAGAAGAATTAGGGACAATACGTCAGGGGGCTGTCAC
>JACNKV010000035.1:87165-121612 GCA_014381855.1 Fidelibacterota bacterium
GTTCAAAACCTCCCATACCAACAAGATATTGCTAATATGGCGGGGACGTCCAGAGAAACAGTATCACGGGTTTTGAAACTATTGGAAGAACAAAATTACATTCAGCGGCATGGCAGAACATTGGTGATTAACCAATTCGTTGAATTTTCTAGAATGTTTGCCTAGTTTCACGCGGAATAAATCTTATGCGTTTAGATCCTGACTCTATCCGAAATAATCATCATCGGGTCATCTCGAAAGCAATCACTCATATTGAGAATAGTAATAATCTAATTCAGGATATTCTCATAGATCTCCACCCCGATACATTGAATGCAGTTCGGATTGGCATTACCGGTCCTCCCGGAGCAGGGAAAAGTACTTTAGTTAATCATCTGATTTCTGACTTTGTCCGTCAAGGTAAATCTGTCGGTGTGGTGGCTGTGGATCCGACCAGCCCGTTTACGGGAGGTGCATTGCTGGGAGATCGGGTTCGAATGAATCGTCATTTGTGGGATGAAAATGTGTTTATTCGTAGTATGGGTTCTCATGGTGATTTAGGCGGACTTGCCAGAAAAACTCAGGATGTCGGAGACTTACTTGCGGCAAGCGGAAAAGAGATTATCATTTATGAAACGGTCGGAGTTGGGCAAGGTGAACATGATATCGCAAAAGCTGCAGATATTACAGTCGTTGTATTGGTCCCGGAATCCGGTGACGAAATTCAGCTCATGAAAGCAGGGTTGATTGAAATTGCGGACTTTTTTGTGATTAACAAATCAGATAGGGACGGCGCCGGCCGATTATCACAAATGCTGCGAGTCATGCTTCATACTTTTGCACAGTCAAGACGATTAGAACCTCCTGTGATGAACACAGTCGCGAGAAAAGGAGAAGGAGTTCTTGAGTTTAAGAATAATCTGTTAATCCATCTTGAGCGAATGAAAGAAAATGGATATATTCACAGAAAACGACTTGAAAGACATCGTCGGCGGGTAATAGAATTAGTCCAACATCAGTTGTTGGATGAGTTTTGGACATCTCAAAGAATGAAAGAATTTTCGGGATATACTGAGACTGAAGAATCCATAGAAACATCTCCTTTTGTGATTGCTAAAGAGTTGTTAAAGGTACAATAATCATGATGCAAAAAGAACGAAACGCCATGCCTTTTTTAGACCATCTTGAAGAGTTCAGATGGCGATTAATCAAATCAGTCTCTGCCATTTTAATTGGTGCCGTTATTACTTTCCTTTTTGTAAATGAAATCATTGAATTACTCATACGGCCCACCACAAAAATCAATAACCAGTTGGATTTGCAAGTGCTACGCGTACAGGGGATGTTTTTGGTGAAATGGGGGCTGGCCATAGTAGGTGGTGTCATTTTAGCTATTCCGGTGTTAACATACCAGATGTGGTCCTTTGTAGCACCGGGGCTTCATACCAAAGAAAAGAAATATGGAATCCCATTGGTTATTTTCACATTCTTATCTTTTTTAGTTGGTGTGTTATTTGCGTATTTCATCCTGATTCCGTTTTCACTAAACTTTTTTACGTCCATGGGATACGGTGATATTCAGAACAATATATCGATTAACTATTATTTCAGTTTTATCACCTGGCTGATGTTGGGGGCTGGGCTCATTTTTGAGTTACCGGTTCTCTCGTTCATGCTATCGGTGATTGGTCTTCTTACGCCAAAATTTATGCGCTATTATCGTCGGCATTCAATCGTGTTTATCATGATATTGTCTGCGTTTATCACACCACCGGATCCGGTTTCTCTCATCATCATGACGATCCCGCTGATTATTCTGTACGAAATCAGTATAGGTGTATCTTGGATTGCTGTACGAAATAAAACATAACACTCATACGGCATTTATTTTTCAGCGCAGAGATTACAACCTCTCCCCAACCGTGTGCATGGGATGAGAGAGGAATTACCGTACCGAAAAATTAGGCGGCTTCTTTACGGTTTTAAATTGGATTATAGAGTAATTTACTCGTAACTTTCTTGACTTTTTTGGACACAAAATTAATGATTAAAAGCATGACAGGATATGGTCGAAGTACGGCTGTAAAAAAATCAACACAAGTCACACTGAGAATTCGATCGGTAAATTCACGGTTTCTGGATTTGAAAGTTCGCGGAATTGAGCTGGATCCTGAACTGGATATGAAAATTCGTGAAACCGTTACTCACAAGCTGAAACGGGGAAGCATTCATCTACATATTGATGCGGGAAACAGCTCCAATAATGAGTCGTTGATTTTCAACCGGTCTAGATTTGAGACCATTGAGAAGAGCTTGTTGCACATTCAAAAAGAATACGGACGTCACATTGATATGAGCGATATCATATCATTAAAAGATATTTTTACAGAAAATAACGCAGGGACTATGGATACTTCCATCGTTCTAACAGCCTTGGATAAGGCATTGAAACAAACTCAGGAAATGCGTGTGAAAGAGGGAGAAAAGCTCCAAAAAGATATGATGGAGAGGTGTGCCGTTCTGGAGGATATACTTCATAAACTTGAAATTGGAATGCGCGACTCCGCTCATGAGCGAAAAGTATCCTACAGTGAAAAAATACAAGAGTTAATAGGGGCAACTCAGTTAGATGAGAATCGATTAATGCAAGAATTAGCCATTTTGGCTGAACGGGCAGATGTTACAGAAGAAATTGTTCGCAGTCGAAGTCATATCGAACAGTTCCAGTCATTTTTACACAGTGAAGAGCCCGTTGGAAAACGACTGAATTTCCTTTTACAGGAAATGTCCAGGGAAGTAAATACCATCGGATCAAAAAATGTAAACTCCAAAATAACCGGGTTTGTTATTGAGTTGAAAAGTGAAGTTGAAAAACTTCGTGAACAAGTGCAAAACGTATTGTGAGCAAGAACCTAATCGCAATATCTGCTCCGTCCGGTACAGGTAAAACAACTCTTTGCCGTTCATTGCAGAAGTTGGATGCTTCTTTAAATTTTTCTGTTTCATGCACGACCCGGCCGAGACGGAAGTATGAAAAAGAGGGGTTTGATTATTCATTTATCTCACAAGAAGATTTTAAAAATAAAATATCTCTTCATGAATTTATTGAATATGAAGAAGTGCACGGATATTTGTATGGGACGTTAAAAAGCAGTTTGGATGATGCGATTAAGCATAATCAATTATTACTACTGGAAGTTGATGTGCGTGGTGCGATGACAATCAAAGCGTTGTATCCGGAACATTCGCTCTCCGTATTTATATTACCACCAAGTCTGGGAGATTTACGGAAACGACTGGAATCACGCGGGACGGACTCTGAGGAAAGGATTCAAAAACGTTTGGAACGTTTGGAACTTGAAATGGGATATAAAGAACGTTTCGATTTTTCAATTATTAACGACGAAATAGAAATAGCAACAATAGAATTACACCAACTTATTAATAAAGTAAGCAAAGGAGAAATCAATGGGACTTGAACCCTTATCCATTCGCCAAATGGAATCTCAAACAGAGGATGTGTTTGAAGCCGTAACTGTGATGGCTCAGCGAGCCCGACAGGTCATGCAGGACAGATTCTTGGATCAAGCCATGAAAGAAGGGCTTGAAAGTGAATACGAAGTCTATGATGAAGTTGAGGAACTGACCCCCGAGAACTATGAAGAAAAGGACAAAGTAACAACAGTAGCTTCAGACGAGTTTATGACTGGTGATTTAGTCTGGAAAAACGCATTAGAAGAAGAGTAGTACCGGCACAATGAGTTCGGAATCATCTGAAGATTTATTTCGGTACTTAGAACAAACCCGAGAATTGTTTGGGGATGAATTGTATCACCGTCCACCGGAGTCATTTGTTTCAGACTCCGGTGATCAGTCTTTTGAATCGGGTCAATATACCTCAGCAAATTTAGACAAATATCGAGAAGAAATCCAATCATGTCAAAAGTGTTTACTAGGTGAAACACGACAGAAATTTGTGTTTGGAGTTGGCGATCCGCATGCAAACCTGATGCTAATTGGGGAAGCCCCCGGCGCAGAAGAAGATAAATTAGGAGAACCATTTGTCGGACGTGCGGGAAAATTACTTGATAAAATTCTTGCAGCGATAGGCCGAAGTCGCGAAAAAGATGTCTTTATTTGTAATGTGCTAAAATGCCGCCCTCCAAAAAATCGGGATCCATTGCCGTCAGAGGTGGAGTTATGCGAATCCTATCTTATCCATCAAATACATTTGATAAAGCCAAAATTAATTGTAGCTTTAGGACGTGTCGCAGGAAAGACTTTATTAAAAGTGGAAGAACCCTTAAAAGCTATGCGTGGGAAACTACATGATTATCATGGTACTCCGCTCATCGTGACGTACCATCCGGCGGCTTTATTAAGAAATTCCGGGTTTAAACCTCCCACTTGGGAAGATTTTAAGTGGATTCGTTCTATTCTTGAAGGAGAACAATAGCTATGGCTGATAGTCGTCAATCTCATTCGTTAAATGTACAACCTCAATCTATAGATGCTGAACAAGCAGTTTTGGGGTCTATGCTTTCTAACAAAGAAGCCGTTGCTCGAGTATTGCAATGGATTACGGCTGAACATTTTTACAAAGATTCCCACAGGCGAATATTTTCCATGATGATAAAATTGTTCAACGAGAGTGAGCCGGTGGATACAATCTCTGTCATTGATCGCTTAAAAAAGAATAAAGATTTAGAAGCAGTAGGGGGAGCGTATTACATCACGGGGCTTGTTGAATCCGTTCCGACCGCCAGTAATGTAGAAAGTTATGCAAAGATTGTTCTTGAAAAAGCCCTCTTGCGAAAATTAATTCAACTGGCACATGATGTGTCTAAAGAAGCCTATGACGATCGTCAAGGTGTTGACGATATTCTGGATAAAGCTGAACGCTCCATTTTCAATATCACACAAAATCGATTAAAAGGTGGCTTTCGTCATATTGATCCTATTCTGCATGAATCGTTCGAGCAACTGGATAAGATCAGCGCGAAAAAGGGATCAGTAATTGGTGTACCTTCCGGTCTTGTCGATTTGGATAATTATACAGCAGGTTTTCACGACGGAGATTTAATCATCGTCGCCGGTCGTCCGGGGATGGGAAAAACAGCGCTGGCATTAACCATGGCAAGAAATGCTGCCGTTGATCATAATTATGGTGTGGGTATCTTCAGCTTGGAAATGGCAAATCACCAGTTAGCCATGAGGCTATTATGTGCTGAAGCACGTGTGGACAGTCATGCTGTTCGGACAGGAAATTTAGCAAAGGATAAATGGAAAAACCTTAGCCTTCATGTCGGCACATTGGCGGAATCATCAATATACCTAGACGATACACCCGCGATTACGGTTCTGGAGCTCCGGGCGAAAGCACGTCGTTTAATGGCAGAACACGATAATGTTAAAATGATTGTTGTTGATTATTTACAACTCATGCAGGGTCCGAAAGGCGTCGAAAGCAGACAACAGGAAATCTCGGTTATTACTCGTTCCTTGAAAGCATTGGCAAAGGATTTAAGTATCCCAATCGTTGCTTTGAGTCAGCTTTCCCGTGCAGTGGAAAACCGCGTAGATAAACGCCCCCAACTATCTGATCTTCGTGAGAGTGGTGCAATTGAACAAGATGCTGACGTTGTGGTATTTTTATACCGTCCTTGGGTTTATTCTCAAGAAGATGACGATCTCGGAAAAGCTCAAATCATCATTGCCAAACAGAGAAATGGTCCCACAGGTAAGGTGGATGTTACCTTCATTGACAGTTATGCTCGTTTTGAGAATAGATCTGTTCATGATGATTCAGAAACACGAACTCCTTTTTAATGCCAAACCCACTGTCGAAACTTATTCCCCATTTGGTCGGGGAATATCCCCGCTCATTTCTAAATCTTTTCGATAAGATTGTAACGATCAGCGAGCAAAATCACGATGAACTAAAAAAAACAATTTGGTCTGCTTTTGCCTTAGCAAGCACACACCATGAAGGACAAAAACGCCGCTCCGGGAAATCTTATTTTGAAGAACATTGCCTTGAAGTAGCGAATATTCTTGCAAGCTGGAAAATGGATCACATTACCGTTATAGGGGGATTACTTCATGACGTGATTGAAGACACAGATGTTACCTATAAAGATTTACAGAAACAATTTGGCACGGATATTGCAAAATTAGTAGATGGTGTGACAAAATTAGGCGGGATTGATTTTTCCAGTCGCAAGGAAAAACAAGCGGGAAATTTCATGAAACTCCTCTTGTCGGTTGCAAAGGATTTGCGGGTCATTATTATTAAATTTGCTGATCGATTGCATAACATGAGCACAATCATGTATATGCCAAAAATTAAACAACATCGTATTGCGATAGAAACCAGAGATGTGTATGTCCCCCTTGCACATCGATTGGGGATGGCTTCGGTCAAATGGCAATTGGAAGACCTTGTACTAACAACATTAAATCCGACTGTTTATAAAGAGATTGATACAAAATTAAAAGCTACTAATCGGCAACGAAAAAAATATATTAACGGAATCATTTCTCCCGTGACGAAAGAGTTATCCGGGTATGACATTACTGCTGATATCTCCGGTAGACCAAAATCTCATGCATCCATCTATGGGAAAATGGTGAAACGTGGAAAAACATTTGAAGAAATTTATGATTTGTATGCCATACGAATTATCGTTGATAAAATAGAACAGTGTTATCTAACACTGGGGATAATTCATAATCTGTATTCTCCTATTCAGGAAAGATTCAAGGATTTTATTGCCTCTCCAAAATCCAATGGATATCAATCTATTCACACCACCGTTGTCGGACGTGATGGGCATATGGTTGAGATACAAATTCGCACCGAAGAAATGGAGCAAACTGCAGAAATTGGTGTCGCCGCACATTGGAGATATAAAGAAGGGAAGACAACATCGCGCGACTTAGATGCGAATGTCAAATGGTTAAGAGAGCTTGTCACAATGCTGCAGGATGAGTCCTCAGATCCGAATGAATTCATGCACCTTCTTAAAATTGATCTGTTTGATAATGAAATATTTGTCTTTTCACCCAAAGGAGATTTAAGCCAATTACCGGTAAATGCCACTCCCTTAGATTTTGCGTTCCAGATTCATACTCAGGTCGGGATGCATTGTATGGGCGCAAAGATTAATCATAAAGTAGTACCGTTAAATACCGTCCTAAAAAATGGAGACGTGGTCGAAATTATTACCAGTAAAAATCAAAACCCAAGTTTTGGGTGGCTAAAGTTAGCCGTTACAACAAAAGCAAGAAACCATATAAATCGCTATCTTCGAAAAATCCGCCAAGAAGAAAGTTTTAGGCTAGGCGTAGAGATTTTACAGAAAACGTTGCGACGATTAAAATCCTACGAAATGCTGAAAGAGATTAAGGAGTCTTTTCATAAGTTCGGACTAAACTCTACAGATGCACTGATTATAGCTATCGGTAATGGGAATTTAACCGTCAGAGATATTTTCAAAAAACTTCGTCCGACAGAAGACCCTGAATTACCAATTGCTGAAGATGAAGACCAAAACAGTTTTTTCGATTTTGCCAGATCTACATCGAAAGGGATTAAGCTTCAAGGGATTACAGATTTAATGGTAAACTTTGGTAAGTGCTGTAATCCGATTCCGGGAGATGATATGATTGGCTTTGTTACTCGCGGACGAGGAATTACCGTGCACAGAACTTCATGCAATAGTTTGCCGTTGTTAAGCGAAGAGTCTGATCGATTAATTCCCGTAGAGTGGGATGTTAGTAAAAAAGATCTTTTCAGTGTGTTAATCAGAGTCGTGGGTGGGGAACGTAAAGGAATCCTTAAAGACGTTACAGAATGTATTTCCGCTGAGAAAATGAATATTAAAAGCGTTGATATGAAGGTGCGCGATAATATCGCCATCGGAAATATTATCGTTCAGGTGAATAATCTCCGGCAATTAGATCGTCTCGTCAAGAAACTCACGAAGATACGAGGAATTGATTACGTCGAACGAGTCGGCCGTTAATGGGTAGAATTCTTGGAATTGACCACGGTGATACGCGCTGTGGTCTGGCGTTATCAGACCCTCTTCACATTATCGCATCACCCTTCACAACTTTACGTGTACAATCTGAAAAACAGATCATAGAGGATATTAAAAAAGTTATTATTGAAAATGATGTAGAATCCGCTGTCGTTGGAATTCCTATCGGGATGAAAGGGCAGGAGACGAAACAAACAAAACATGTTCGGACATTTGCCCAGTCCCTGCAGAATGAAGGAATTACAGTCTATTTAGAGGATGAACGACTCACATCTGTCAGTGCAAAGCGATCTCTCATAGAGCAAAATATCCGTACAGGACAAAACAAGCACCGCGTTGATCAGACAGCCGCGGCCATTTTGTTGCAGCAATTCTTGGACAAAGCCATTTAATTTAAGAATTAAGATTAAAGATTTAGAGTAATGAAAACGCTCACACACCGTATCTAACTTGAACATTCAACAAATAACTAAATGGAAATTAGCAATTCTGACAGGAGTGTTAGTTGGACTATCTTATCCACCTTTACATTTAGGATTTTTGGTATGGATAGGATTTATCCCGCTCATTCATGTTCTTTTGAATTCGAAAGTTAGTTCAGCTGCAAAATACGGGTTCTTATCGTCCATCACAGCAAATTTTATCTCTCTTTACTGGATTGGTTTTAATAGTGGCGCAGGATTTTGGGTTGTGTTTGCATCCTTAGTAGCTGCCGTATTGTATTTAGGGGTATTTTGGGCAGGGATGAGTGCGCTCCTCACACGTTTTCATCTTAAGACAGGTAAAGGAATAATCCTGATTCCCTTTTTATGGGTAGCCATGGAATGGCTGAGAAGCATGGGGAGTCTTGGATTTCCGTGGATTACTCTCGCTCTAACTCAAACGCAATTTTTACCGTTGATTCAACTTGCAGAGATTACCGGAACCTATGGTGTCTCTTTTTGGATAATGATGCTGAATATAGGTGGTTATTTAACCCTGACATCAAAACAACGGATGAAACCGGCTATCTTAACCATCGGATTATTTGGGATTATATGGTTTTCCGGAGTCTTGCGGATATCCGATTTTGACGTAAAACAGAATGAAAAAGATTTTACTGTTTCTGTTGTGCAGCCAAATATCGATCCGAATGAAAAATGGGAGAGAGAGCATCGGCTTGAAACATTTTCCACGATGCATTCTTTGCTTGATACGGCACTGATAGACACACCGAATCTTGTCCTCTGGCCGGAAACTGCTCTTCCTGCCTATTTAAGATTATCCTGGACTGCGCGAAAACCACTGCTCAAGCGCTTAAAACTATATGACGTCCCATTATTATCCGGTACCATGGATGTCAAACGAGATTCTATTGGAGAGAGGCGGTATTATAATGCAAGTATTTTACTCAATCCGGATGGCACCCACAAAATGTATTACAAAGTTCAGCTTGTGCCGTTTGCGGAGTATATCCCGTTATCGGGACAATTTCCATACCTAAAAAAATTGAACTTCGGACAAGGAAACTTTAATCACGGAGATGAATTTACGGTATTTGAGGTGGACTCTGTATTCTTCTCCAATGTAATTTGTTACGAATCGAGTCTTCCTCAGTTGGTAAGGAAGTTTGTAAAAAAAGGCGCAAGGTTGATGACCATTCAGGCAAATGACGGGTGGCTGGGAAATACATCAGGACCCTATCAGCATTTTGAATTGGCGAGATTGAGAGCTGTAGAAAACAGAGTGCCGGTGATACGTAGTGCGAATACAGGTATTTCAGGTATTATCCTATCATCAGGCCGGGTGAAGAACAAAATCCCGGTGTATGGACGTACGGTGATAACTGAGACAATATTTATTCCTGAAGATCCAAGCTATTATGCAGTTAACGGTGATAAATTCGCAATGCTTTCTATGATTATCTCACTTCTGATGATGGGAATATTCCCGATAACAGACCGATTATCAAAGGAACAAACATTGACACATTCACGTAACGACATACAACGCTCATGAAAAAAATAATCCTAAGAACAATTTTCGTTATCTCATTATTTCCTCTCACATTGTTGGGTGAGGATGTAGCAAAACATCCTATATTGAAATCTTTTATTATACCGGGGACTGGTGAAGCTTCCATCGGATATTCTGAACGTGGGCGAACCTTTATCATAGCTGAAGCAACGCTATGGTTGTCTGTTGTGGGGAGTTTCTTAATCTCCAACATGGAAGAAAATAAATACATTGCCTATGCCGCCGAGTATGGCGGTGTTAACATCCAACGCAAAGACAGACTTTTTTGGGTTGACATCGGAAATTATGATTCCAGAGATGACTTTATACAGGAACATCTGCGGTTTCGTGATTATGCTGCAGTAAACCGCTATCGTATTGATGAAGATTCGGATCCATGGGATTGGCAGTGGGATACGTCCAAGCATCAGGAGCGTTTTGAATCCATGCGAATTTCCAGCGATAAATGGGCGCTCACAGGGCAGTTTCTTATCGGCGGGATTATTTTGAACCATGTGATTTCGGCCATTGATGTCATGTACTTAAAACGAATGGATGCGATTGAAAGCGTGTCTGTTGCTCCAACGTATCATCCGGAAAACCGGACATTTTCTTTTTCTCTCATCGTAGATTTTTAACTCTAGGATTGGTCAACAATGCAGTTGAATCCAATTGTCATTCTGCAGTTCATACTGGGAGCATCGATTTTGGTGATGCTGAGTCCGTCCGGTTCGGTATTGGCAGGATACACACTGACACTCTTGCTTGTCACATCAGCATTGAATAAACAGAAGACTCGCTCTATCTTTAAGCGAATCAAACCGTATTTGACTTTCATTCCGATTGTCGGACTAATATATTTCGGGATGTCTGTTTGGCTCACAAATGATTCCTATAAAGATATTTTTTACAATGCGGTTTTCTCCATCGGAAAACTCTTGGTGTTGGTCTCAATCATGTCTGTTTACCTGGAGCAATCATCGAAAGATGACATCCTGGAAGCTTTCAGAAGTTTGTGGGTAAAAACTCGTCTCCCATGGAAGCGTATGGATAATATGTTCCTCTTTGTTGAACTGATTTTACGGTTTTTCCCGGCGATACAACATGAGTGGAATTCAATATTGCGTTCACGCAGAGCTTTGGGCTTATCAACGGGGAAAACAAAATGGGAATCCGCGAGATATATGATTAATCATTTACCGGGTATCATAATACAGAATTATCGAAAGGCAGAAGAGACGGCAAATGTCATGATGATGCGTGGATACGGAAAGCAAATCCCCCGCGGCATTGCTTTTCCGGTAAACTTTACCTTGAGAGACGGATCACTCATGATGATAGTTACTGTTTTCCTTTTCGGAGTACATTCCATTGCCTCGATTTAAAATCACATTACAATATGACGGAGCCGACTTTTTTGGCTGGCAAATGCAAGCGACTGAACGTACAGTTCAAGGAGAAGTAGAAGCGTGTATCGCTCCATTTAACGACAATAATAGGGTTAAAGTTATCGGAGCGGGGAGAACCGATACCGGTGTTCATGCCTGGGGGCAGGTTGCACATTTTGATCTGAAAACCGAGCTGGATACCTGCACATTAACAGATGCATTTAACGCACGATTACCCAACGATATTTATGTCACGGATTTACGTGTCGTCCCCAGTGATTTTCACGCACGGTATTCTGCAAGAGTCCGCCACTACCGATATCAGTGTTTAATGTCCGTAGATATTTTGATGCGAAATCAAACATGGATCATCGATGATCTGTCTGTTGACCACCTGCAGAAATGTGCAGAATTAATCAAAGGAGAACATGATTTCAAGTCTTTTTGTAAAAGCAATCCTGAGGTTAATCATACACGGTGCATCATCTATCATTCTGCATGGATAAATGATGAGAAAATGTTAACTTTCCATATATCCGGGAACCGATTCTTACATCATATGGTCAGGTATCTGGTCGGGTCGATGGTTGCCGTTGCGCAACGTCGGTTAATCTTGGAGGACTTTAAAATGCTACTGAATCAACCAAATAAAAACGTCCATATTTTTAAGGCACCGGCTCAGGGCTTGATTTTGGAAAAAGTCGATTATGATGAAATCACATAATTTTGCATGGATAAAATTCCTTGTCCTGTTTTTATTTATCAGTACAGGGAGTGCTCAATGGGGTCCGACCCAGTCACGGCAAAATGCAATTACTCGTGCAATAGAATCGGTGAGCCCCGCCGTTGCGAGTGTGAATGTAATCCAAGTAAAAAGATATGCTGCACGCTCTCCGTTTGGAAATCCATTTTTTCAACAGTTTTTTCCATATGAGTTATACCGGCAAAGAGTCAAGAGTTCCGGTTCAGGTGTTGTCATTAGTCCCGATGGTTATGTTTTGACAAATAACCATGTTATTGAGGATGCAGTCGAGGTGGTGGTAACACTCCCCGGGGGAGAGGAATATGATGCAACTGTTATTGGGACGGACTACATCACCGATTTGGCATTGCTAAAGTTGGACGGACATAATTTCCCGTATGCATCTTTAGGTGATTCAGACAATATGATTATTGGAGAATGGGTAATCGCGTTGGGAAATCCATTTGGATTATTTGAAATGAGTAATCAACCTACGGCTACGGCCGGAATTGTCAGTGCAATAAATATGGATTTTGGAGGTCGCGATTCAGGAAAATCATTTCAGGATATGATACAGACTGATGCGGCTATTAATCCCGGAAATAGTGGCGGACCCTTGGTCAACAGTCTTGGTGAAGTCATCGGTATAAATACATTTATTTTTACAGGATCAGATGCAACCCGCGGATCTGTTGGAATTGGGTTTGCCATTCCAATCAATAAAGCAAAGGAAATTGCAGAAGAACTCAAAAATAATGGGCAAATTGATCGCAGTTATAATACAGGATTGCAGGTACAGCCTTTAACCGAACGGATGGCGAGACATTTGGGTATCTCGCGAACATCGGGAGTAATCATAGTGGAGGTTGCGGCGAACAGTACGGCAGATAAAGCCGGTTTGGAACCTGGTGATGTAATTGTCTCTGTTAATGATCAAATAGTAAATAATGCCGATAATATTAAAGACATTATTTTGGAGAACGATCTACGCCCCGGAGACCGTTTACACATGAAAATACAAAGAGACGATAAAACCTATACCGTCAAATTGAAACTAGGAAAACTTGAAAACAGCTATTGGTAAATTATGATTGCAAAAGAAGGAAAAACTATTTTAATTACTCTGTTTGTATTCACACTTGTCTCACGTTGGATTGCCACAACGTTTGAGTCATCATGGTTATCCTTTGGGTACATTGTTTTTGGTGTCTTATTTCTTTTCTCTTTGAATTTCTTCCGTGATCCGAGACGAAGAGTTCCAAAGGATGAAAACTTAATCATTTCTCCTGCTGATGGTAAAATTGTTAAAATTGACTCGATAAATGACCCCGAAGTCGGGAAAGCCAAATCTGTATCAATCTTTCTGAATGTATTTAATGTTCATGTGAATCGAGTGCCATTTGCAGGGACGGTTCTTCGCATAGAACACAAGTCGGGAAAATTCTTAGCCGCATTCGATCATAAAGCATCGGATGAAAATGAGCAGGCAATTACGGTGTTTGAAACATCCTTTGGAAAGATGAAGGTTAAACAGATTGCCGGATTGATTGCTCGCCGAATTCATTGCTATGCGAAACCAAATTACTCCATGCAAAAAGGAGAAAAATTGGGATTTATTATGTTTGGTTCACGCACAGACATCATATTTCCGGAGTCGATTGAGCTGCAAGTTGAATTAGGACAAAAAGTTAAAGGAAATGAAACCATCATAGGACATATCGTATGAGACGCCGGCGAAAAAAAATCAAAAGACGTCACCGTGTCAATAAACGGTTTATTCCGAATATTCTCACGGTGTTTAACATGTTTCTTGGGTTTATGGCCATCGTGTTAATCATGAAAGGCAATCCGGTGAAAGCGGGGTGGCTCATCTTATTCGCAGGGATGTTCGATGCCGTGGATGGTAAAATCGCACGGCTGTTGGGTATTCCGTCAAAATTTGGGACCGAATTCGATTCCTTTGCGGATACCGTATCTTTCTGTATGGCGCCATCTTTGCTAATTTACAGCGTGTACACGCAGGGTTTGCCTCCCTTGCTAGCCGGCGTAATCAGTATTGTACCCCTGCTTTTTGGAACAATTCGATTAGCCAGATTTAATCTCATCGATGATGAAATACCCTCACCGTATTTCACCGGATTAACCACGCCCCTCAACGCATTGTTTATTTTCGGATATGTTCTATTCAATCATCAAGTATATGGGCATATGGGAGATCCGAGGGTGGCATTGGTTCTAGTGGTTGTGCTGGGATTTTTATTAATCAGTAGAGTCCGGTTCTCAAAGTTTCCATTACTCTCGTTTAAAAAAGGCAGAAAAAATACGATGCAATTGTTAGGCGTTCTCGGAACGGTTGTGGCATTAATCATTTGGAAAGGATTAGTCCTGTTCCCGCTGATGGTTATTTATGTGTCATGGAGCATCTTGAACTGGGTGATTCATCCTCAGCGCTTCGAAGAGGATTCAACATACACCGATGAGACAGAGGAGATAATTTTATGAAGAGACGCTCTATTACCTTAGTCGTTTTTGGGTTTAGTATCGGGGCAATGATTGGAACATTGGTGGGTGAATTTCTTGGGTTTATCCTACCGGATGGTGTGGTGAAGGAATTCTTTTTGACGAGTATCCAATTTGATTTAGCGGGACTTGTCGGAAATGAGTCTGGTGTGATTGTTCTAAATTTGATTGTAGTGACACTTAAATTTGGTTTAACGCTGGTTCTTAATTTTACCAGTATTATCGGTTTGGGAATCGCGTATTATTTTTTACGTTATTTTCGGTAAAAGAAGATGATTCTTCGTAAATTCAACACATAATTTGGAGGAAATACTTATGCTTGAAACACAAATCGTATTTGCGATGTTTAATCTTGGTCCAATGGAAATGTTGTTAATCGTTCTGGTTATTCTGCTGCTTTTTGGCGCAAAACGTTTACCAGAACTTGCCAGAGGGTTAGGACAGGGAATCCGTGAATTTAAAGGCGCTGTGGATGGTGCGAAAAAAGAAATTGAAAACGCTGCTGACCCAAACACAGCAGAAAAAAAGGAAGAGTCAAAATAGACATACTTTCCTTTCACCTGTATAGAAACTGATTCCGTCCATTTCGGGAACAAATCCGTTCCATTTTTATTAAAAGCTATAACCGCTATCCATGCAGTATTGGAAGAATAACATCCTATTTTGATTAACGAATGATTCAATTTGCACATCCATGGTATTTAGGGCTGATTGTTCTTATTCCGCTTCTTGCGTGGTGGTATAAGCAATTCGGCAACGCCCAAGAGGGTACATTGAGGATTTCCTCCTCAGGATTAATTCCAACTGCTTTTCGCAAAAGGGGAAAAAGGCGAGCGTGGGTTTTACTCGCAATTCAGTGGGCAATACTCTTATGTATTACCATTGGACTGGCTCGTCCTCAATTGGTGAGTTTGGCTCAAGAGACAAAAGTAGATGTTGTTGACATCGTCTTGGTGATTGACATTTCCAGCAGTATGCTTGCGGATGATTTTCCCCCGAACAGATTAGAAGTTGTTAAGAAAACTGCAGACAAGTTCATCTCCAAACGAAAAGGAGACAGAATCGGATTACTGGTTTTTGCCGGAGAGACATTCATTCAATGTCCGCTGACAGTTGACACAGGTGTGCTAAGAAATTTATTAAAAGAAGTTACAATCGTTGACCGTGAAATGGATGGGACGGCGATTGGGATGGCAATTGCTAATGCAACAAATCGGCTTCGAACAAGTCAAGCAGAAAGCAAAGTAATGATCGTTCTATCCGATGGAAGTAATAATGCGGGGGAGCTGGATCCGCTGACCGCTGCCGAATTAGCGTCACAATTTGATATTCGCATTTATACCATCGGAGCGGGAACAAATGAGTCGGTAACGTTCATCCAAAATCGGGGATATATTCGGAATGAAATTGATGAAGAAACCCTCATCGCCATTGCGGACAGAACCGGAGGTCAATATTTTCGTGCCACAGATGAAAAATCATTAGCGGAAACTTATATGGAAATTAATGAATTAGAACGAACAAAAATTGAAATCCGTGAATACACAAGACATAAAGAGCTGTATGGTTGGGTGTTAATTCCGGCGTTGCTTCTCGGACTTGGTGGAGAAGTTCTATCGAGATACATATTTCGGAGGAATGCTTAATGGCGTGGAGATATCCGTGGGCGCTTGGGTTTTTCTTGCTTTGGGGAGGGCTTGTTCTCCTATGGTATTTCAACAAACACCGCCGGTCATCGTTTTATCATTCCATGCAGGGACCGCTTGCAGAGAATCTTTTTAATCGAATTCGATGGACACGGACAATTCTTAGGCAGAGATTGCGCATGGCAGGAGTTGCGTTTCTAATCTTGGCGGCATCGGGACCACAGATAGGCACACGAGTAAAACCGGTGGAAAGAAAAGGCGTTGACCTAGTGTTTGCTGTTGACGTGTCCGTCAGCATGAATGCGATTGATGTAAAGCCAAGCCGTTTAGAAAAAGCGAAGTATGAAATAGGGCAGCTCGTTAAAAAACTTAAAGGCGACCGAGTCGGTATTGTTGTATTTGCAGGATCAAGCCATTTATATCTTCCATTAACCACAGATTATGAAGCCGCCTTACTGTTTTTAGATGCCATCGATACAAAAATGATCCCGACACAAGGGACATCTTTACGTAGTGCACTTTCAATGGCGTTGAGTGTTTTTACTGAAGAAAACGAGAAACATAAAGTAGTTGTTTTAGTTACAGATGGTGAAGATCACGAAGGAGATGCAGTGGCGATTGCGAAAAAAGCAATAAAAACAGGCTTGGTGATTCACACCATCGGCGTCGGGACACATGCAGGGTCTCTCATTCCAATCAAGATCGGTGATGATGTGTCGAAATACAAACGAGATAAACAAGGTAGTTTAGTAACGTCGGTGTTAAATGAGTCTGCCTTAAGCGACGTTGCTCGTGCAGGAAACGGCATTTTTATCCGGTTTGATAATCGTGCTGCAAGCTATGTAACATTGTTAGATGCAATAAATGCCATGGAAAAAAAGACAATCAGTACACATGAATTTTCTGAGTACGAAGATCGATATCAAATCCTAGCATTTTTATCGTTACTTAGTTTCGTGATTGGATTTATAATTCCTACACGTGATAAACGTCAGCATGAAACGTGGAGAGGGAGGTTTGTTTGAGTGCTAAAAACTGAAAGCTGAAAATAAAAATTATGAAACACTCAACACCTAACGCTAAACCCCTAACCTGCCGGAGGCAGGCAAGCACAATAACACCCAAAAGATGAAGCATCAATCCATATTAATTTCTGCCGGGATGGTAATTTTGATACTAAATCAAACGACGTTTGCTCGTGAAGACGTGGGGCTACAAAACTATCGCAACCAACAATTCGATCAGGCAAGAAAATATTATGAATCCGTACTGGAGAAGCAACAGAATTCATCTGCCAGTTTTGGGCTTGGAGCATCTGCATTTAAGCAAGGAGATATTGAGACGGCTATTCAGGCATTTGATGATGTCATTCGGAGTGAAGATAATCGTTTAAAAGCGAAATCATATTACAATATGGGGAATATTCTCCATCAACAGCAGCGGATGGATGAGAGTCTCACTTTTTTTAAAAAAGCATTACAATTGAATCCAGATGACAATGATGCGAAAGCCAATTATGAATTGTTGAAGTATCAGAGACAACAGCAAGAACAGAACCAACAAAATCAGGAAGACCAAGAGAAGAGTCAAGACGACAAAAACGATAAGAACGAGCAGAATCAAAAACAAGAAGACAAAGAGGAGAACTCGGAGAAACAAGAACATTCAGATCAATCTAAAGAACAATCAGACCAGTCAAAGGAGAAGAAGGAACATCAGGAAAAACAATCTGATGAGAAAGAAGACCAAAAGCAACAGCAAGAACAATCATCGGAAGACCAACAGAAAAAAGATCAGCAGCAAACAAAATCTGAAGAATCTCAAGTGAAGAAAGAAGAACAAAAATTAGAAGATAAGAAAAATGCAGAAGTCATTCTAAATGCACTGAAACAAGATGAAAAAATTAATCAGAAGCGAAAGATATCCAAAGCAGTGTCGAAGAAATTAGAAAAAGATTGGTAAACGATTGAAGAAAAAACTATTCATACTAACCTTATTTTTAATTTCAGCCATGAAGGCAGCAAGTGTCGTTGCCTCCGTAGATGTCAATCGTATATCTATGGGAGAAGTATTTACGTATAAAGTTGAGGTGAACGGTTCTGAACATAATCCGGAAGTAAATATTTCACCGGTTAAGAAAATTTTCACCATCGTTAGCGGACCTTCTCAACAGACGAACATTAGTTGGGTGAACGGAAAAATGACATCTTCGCGAACCCGGACTTGGAGTTTGACCCCGAACCGAGAGGGGAAATTGGTGATTCCGGCATTGGTCGTCGAGGTCGGAAAACAAACGTTTAAAACAAAGTCCATCACTGTTTATGTCCAAAAAGGACAAACTCAGCAAAAGAATAAAGATGTTTTTCTTACGGTAGATTTGGACAAAGAATCTGCATATCCCGGTGAACAGATTACCGTTGAATACAAACTTTACACTCGGGTAGATATGTCCATAGATAAAATAGATGTTCCTAAATTTGTTGGATTTTGGGCGGAGGAACTTTTTGCGGCAACCCAGTTAAATTATCGCCGAGTGCAGATAAACGGAGTCCGGTATAATATGGCAAAGCTGTACACATTTGCATTGTTTCCGACGAAAACCGGTGAGATTCCACTCCCTCAAATGGAGGTAAAATGCAATGTCGTCGTCAAACAGAAATCTCAACGACGATCTTTCTTTGATGATCCATTTTTCACAAGACAAAAAACTGTCCCAAAATTTATCCGTACCCAGAAAAAGACCATCCGTGTTAGCCCATTTCCAGCCGGGAAACCCGCTGATTTTACCGGAGCTGTAGGACGTTATACGTTGACAACACATGTTGACAGGGTATCCCTAAAAGCGAACGATGCAGTCACATTGAATATTGAGCTTAAAGGAACTGGCAATATATCATTGGTGCAATTACCGGAGATATTATTTTCCGATAATTTAGAGGTTTTTCCGCCGACAACCACAACTGAGAAAGATCCATTTCGAGATCAAATTACAGGGATGACTAATTGGGAATATATTTTAATCCCAAGAAAAACCGGGAAATATACAATTCCACGAATAGAAATTCCATATTTTGATCCAAATGGTGAAACGTGGGAACGCGCAGTATCTTTGCCGGTCGTTTTGTCGGTGTCTCCCGGGAAAACAACCTCAACCGTTTCCAATGGATTTCGAAAGGAAGAAGTTGAACTCCTTGGGAGTGATATCCGATATTTCCGGACAAAAACACTAAGATGGATGTCAATGAATAAAAGTAGCACGTTTCCTGTTATTGCAATCTTGATTTACGGAATTACCGGAATATTATTTCTCTTACCTATGTCGTTAAAGAATCTACGTTCTTCGAGAGAACAAACAGCAGAATACCGGCGATCTAAACGGGCAATCAAATTGGTGAGAAAAAAATTAAAAACCACGATGGATGATCCATTTACTCAGGTTGCCGATGCTGTTTATCCGTATCTAAAAGACAGGTTTTTGTTAAAAACCGATCAACTAGATCCGATGTCTGTACAATCTATTTTAGTGAATAAAATTGGAGAAATAGAATTAACAAATTTGGTGAAAATATTGCATCTTTGCGATGCCGGTCGGTATTCACCCGGAGCAAATGTAGCAATGGAGAACCTTGTTGCAAACACAAAATCGTTATTAGAAAAGATCAATACGCATGCGTAAGATTACTCTAATATTTTGGATTGTTTTGACTGTTGGATGTGCTCAAACGGCCGATTCACTTTATGCCTATGCCAACAGAGCGGTAGAAACTGAAGATTATGTAGCGGCAATATCCTATTATGAAACAATACTTAGCCAGGAGGTTGAACATCCTGATCTATATTATAATCTTGGTAACGGATATTATCGCAACGGTAGAATTGGATTGGCAGTATGGGCGTATGAAAAAGGAGTAAAACTATCTCCCCGTGATACGGATTTACTTTTCAATCTCAAACTTGTAAACACGCGAGTGAGAGACAGAATTGAACGTCCAAAAACTATCTTTATTATAGAAGGATATCATGTACTTAAACGATCGTTCACATTAGCAAATTTATTAATGCTAGGCAGCGGAATTCTTCTGATTGCAGCCGTAGTATATTTTGTTTCCACGTGGTTCTATATTCGTTTTCGTTCGAAGATAATAAGCACATTAATTATGTTGTCTGTTTTAATCCATGGAGTTGCCTTGGATAAGTATTGGGATTTATCCGGTAAAAAAGAAGGCATCGTCATCCCCAGAGAAATTGAAGTATTTTCTGCACCTTATGAACGGCAAGATGGTGTTCTTTTTCGATTGCACGAGGGGATAAAAGTTGAAATCACACAATCTCAACCCGGATGGATGGAAATTCATTTAATTGACGGAAAAAAAGGATGGGTGAAAATAACAGATGTCAGACCGCTATGATTAACGTAAAGTGGAAAATGGATAATGGATAATTGACAATGACCCATTTACCAGTGTCAAATACCCAAATACCAATAACCAATAACCAGCCTAGAGTTAACGATATGAATACATCAGTAAACTCAATTATATTGTCTCATGCATAATCGACCTACATTAATGGTATTTGCTGTACTTTTGATTAGTGCAGGATGGCTATTTGCTCAAGAACAGGATGAGTCTTTTGACCCAAGTATACTCAAAGATAAAGAACCTGATTGGCCTATCTTGATTAACCCGGCGTTTGGGTTAAACCCTGTCTTGCAACAATCCGATACTACTGAAAAAGAGATTACAGAGGTAGAAGGATATCGTTTGCAAGTCTTCGCAACAACATCATGGGAAGCAGCAGACAGCCTAAAAACCGTACTCCAGAAAAAGTTGAAAGAAGATATTTATGTTACTTTCGAAGTTCCAAATTATAAGGTACGTGTTGGAAATTGTTCAGATAGAAACGAAGCTGAAATCTTGAAAACCACATTAAAATCCTTTGGATATCGATATGCTTGGATTGTTCGTGCCCGCATTAAGCCGAAAGATTGATCATTGAAGATGTTTGTGTTACCAGGAATCAGAATTCAGAATTCAGAAATCAGGAATCAGGAATCAGAGTTGAAGGGTATTGGGAAATAGGGGAATATGGAAATATGGTGCACTAAACTTGTCTATCGTAACGTAGCAAGATGGATTACAAATCACAAATAAATCACAATGATTAAATTCCAATACCCAGAACCCGGTAAAATATCAGATTCCCTGAAAAAAATAATGAAACGAATAACCGCATCTATTGATACAGACATGATTGAGTTTGAAAAGGAGTATTCAGCAGCACTTCATTCTGATGTCGGATTAATTAACACCATCGGGAATTATATTATTAAACAGCGCGGGAAAAGGGTACGTCCTTTACTGACGATACTTTCAAGTCGTGTCTGCGGTGAGCCCAATATAAACAGCTTTCGTGCCGCTGCGTTAATTGAGTTATTACATGTAGCAACCTTAGTCCATGATGATGTTGTAGATGATGCCGATCTGCGACGGGGTTTTTCATCAGTGAATCGAGTGTGGAAAAACAAAATATCCATTCTGATGGGAGATTATATCCTGAGCAAAGCTTTGATTAATATGATTAAACTCAGAAATTTTGATGCGTTAGAACTCATGTCTGAAACAGCCGAAAAATTAAGCAGTGGCGAAATTTTGCAGATGGAGAAAAATCTTGGAAAAAAAATGACGGAGTCCTATTATTATGATGTTATTTATCAAAAAACAGCGTCTCTCATTTCTGCGTGTTGTGAATTAGGTGCCATTACAACAACAAATTCGCATGACGATCGGTCAGCGATGCGGGCATATGGAACGAATTTCGGGATGGCATTTCAAATTAAAGACGATTTGTTTGATTTGCTTGGCAGTGAAAATGAAACCGGCAAAGATTCTGGTATAGATGTGAAAAAAAATATGATGACGCTTCCGTTGATCATTGCGAAATCTAATCTCACTTTTTCAGAGAATCGGAAATTGAACTCAGTTCTTGGTATTAAGAAAAAAAGTAAGAAAGACCTTAAAGAGATTCAGAGAATTGTCGAAAAAGCCGGTGGATTTGACTATGCAAAAAATAAAATTGCTTATTATTCTAATAAAGCGATAGAAGCGTTACACACCTATCCTGATACTCAATATAAACAATCCATGCTTGATTTTGTTGCGTTTAATATGGAAAGACGGAATTAACTGAACATCGTTTGAAGGTCCTAGTCATAAAATTCAGCTCAATTGGCGATATCATTCTATCGACATCTCCGCTAAATTCTTTACGTCAAAAGTATCCAAATAGTCATATTCATTTTTTAACACTGGAAACGTACGCACCATTATTAGAGGGGCATCCGGATATAAATCGTTTATTTGTTTTAAATAAATCTGCCGGATACCGTGAGATAAAACGAATCGGAAAATATTTTAGTACACAAAACTACGATTTAGTTATCGATCTGCATAATACGCTTCGGGCAAAGGTTATACGTCGGCAGTTTTCCGAAACTCAAGTCCGAGTATTAAAGAAACCCCGCTGGAAACGGTTTAAACTATTTTACTTCCATCGCAACGACTTTGATCAGCAATTCTCACAAATTAGACTTTTGCATGAACCCATTAAATATTTATTGGATCAGCATACGGAATTTCCTCTACCGACGTTGTATGTTTCCAAGGCAGAGAAGGAGCAATTAGGTGAGTTTTTAACAACTGAAGGTATAAAACAAAGATATGTTGTGCTTATCCCGGGTGCAGCGTGGCCTCAAAAACAATGGATTGCTGAAAATTATTCAAAATTGATAAAAAAATTAGTGAAGAGTAATATTGATGTCGTAATATTGGGAGGTGGGCAAGATAGGGTATGCGAGGAGTTATCAAATTCAAATCCTGAAGTATTAGATTTACACGGGAAAACAGATTTGCGTGAGTCGCTGGCAATTGTGGCTCAGGCCGGATGTGTTATCGGGAGTGATACCGGATTATTATATGGTGCGGAAGCATTGAATATCCCCGTGGTCATGATGGCAGGACCTACATCTCGTGAAACAGGTGCGGGATCGTTACTCAAGGAATCAGTTACGCTGGAAAATAACGACCTGTGGTGCAGGCCATGTTCCCAAAACGGTAGCAGAAAATGTTATCGAAAAGAACAGTATTGCATGACCGGCATTACCGTCGAATCAGTGTGGGATGAAATCAAAAGGAGGATGGGATTATGACATTCTTCTGGGTTCTGTTTTACAATTTCTTTCTTTATCCGTTTATGTTTATCGCGGTGTCAATTTGGGCTGTCTTCAATAAAAAATTGAAAGAAGGATTAAAAGGACGGTTTCGGTCTATTGAGAAGCTGAGAGCGTATTTTTCATCTGTTGACCGAAAAAGACCTGTGTATTGGTTTCATGCTGCATCCCACGGGGAGTATGAGCAAGTTCATCCGGTTGTCGCCGGATTAAAAGACATCGAACCACATTGTGTGGTTGTTGTCTCCTTTTTCTCCCCTTCCGGTTTCAATAATGTTCACGATAAAAATATCGATTGTAAAGTCTACCTTCCGTTTGATTTTATATGGTCGGTTCGTCGGGCGATAAAAATTGTACGTCCTAAAAAAATCATCTTTGCCGCGTATGATATTTGGCCTAATCTCATTTGGATTGCTAAATACAGAAATATTCCGACAACGATATTTGCGGCGCACTTTACAAAAGGCACAAAAAAACTCGCCCCGGGGATACGCAGTTTTTATCGATCGGTTTATCATGCCTTTTCTGCAATTTACACGGTTGCAGATAAAGATTATCTCTGTGTACAGCAAATTGTTTCGCCAAATAAGTCCCCGGTGATTCGCGTTTTGGGCAATCCAAGATATGATCAGGTAAAAAACAAGGCAGATCAATTTACTAAAAAACATACTATCTCAGTTCTGCTCCGCGAAAAAAGAATCGTTGTGGGTAGTGTTTGGCCGGAAGACGAAGCAGTTATTTCTGAATCTATCATACGGTTGATGAAAGAGGATGATGAGGTGTTTCTTCTTTGGGTTCCGCATGAGCCGTCGGAGGAGTATGTGAATCAATCGGTAGAAAAATTTACCGATGCCGGATTCAGTACGCATATACTTCGGTCAAAGAAACATCTTAAGGTCAATCGTGCACGTGTTACGATTGTTGGAACAGTCGGCGTTTTATCAAAATTATATTGGCAGGGACAAATTGCCTACGTGGGTGGAGGATTTACTACCGGTGTCCATAACGTCATGGAACCGGCAATTGCCCGACTCCCGGTTTTGTTTGGGCCGAGATATCATAATTCTCACGAAGCGGAAGAACTGATCCGTGACGGTGGCGGATTCCCAATATCAACCTCAGAAGACGTGTATGATATCGTTAAGCGGTTGTTCGCAGATAAAAATGCTTTTTTAAAAGCAAGCTATGCTGCCACTGATGTTATCCACAATAATTTAGGGTCATCCACGCGGGTTGTTCGGGGAATCATCCGTGACTGACTTGTTGGAGTTAGCCTGCCAATTTAATCATGAACCTGAGAAGCGTACTCAAGTAAAATATTCACCGGGATTGCATATTATTTATGGCGAAAGTAATGTCGGGAAATCTGATTTTATACGTCAGTTAACCGGGCGATACGCCGACAGGAATATCATCATCACGTCGAATGTTGAAAACTCAGCGGTTCAGGTGGCTATGCAAAATCCTGATAACCAAATAATCAGACATACACTGGATAAAGAATTGGCATTTTCTCTTGAATGCACTTATACAAATTCGACCAAGATTCAAACCGAACTGCACCAACTGAAGCAAGCCTTGTTGTTCGATGCTGACGAGAAACGGCATCCGTCTACGCTAAGCGGTGGCGAGAAGGAGCTTCTTAATATTGTTACAACATTTTCTCTTCCTGCACGCGTGTATTGTATTGATGACGCTTTATCCTTTTTAAACCGAAGAAATAAGAAGAAAGTTGTGGAGTATATCCGTAATAAAACGAAAGAAATACCCTCAATTGTTCTTTGGTTTACATCGGATATTTTTGATGTCGAATACGGAGATACTCATTGGGAATTAACCTCTTCAAATCTTCAACAAATAGCTCTGCCCAAGGATAAAACCTGTTCTCAAATGACATTACCTTCGGGAACACTGAATATCTCCATCGAAAAACTTACGTTTGGATATTCATCTGATAGTCCGATTTTTAATAAATTTTCTTATGAATTGAACCATGGGCGCTGTTTGGGTGTTGTCGGTATCAACGGGTGTGGTAAATCGACATTATCCTTTTTATTGCTAAATGCGTTAAAACCTGAGTCCGGTATGATTAATATCCGGTGTAATAATCAATCGCCAAAAATAGGGTATTTAGATCAATTTCCGGAACGCATGTTAGGAGCCGAAACGCTTGAGAAATTTGTAATAGATTTGTCGGAGGCGAAACTTATCCATGAAAATGGAATAGAGAATGTCATTTCGGTGCTTGGAGAGTTTAATATCCATTGGAATGATTACAAAGACAAACCTGGGATGGATTTACCGTGGTCTGTGTTGCGGTTATCGATGATTGTCATCTTAACGAACTGCGAATACGACGTTGTGATTTTAGATGAACCAACATTTGGTTTCGGATGGAAACAAAAAGTAAATTTACACCGGTATTTGGGTAAGATATTTCAAAATAAGCATGGAATTATTTTATCCCACGATTTTGATTTTGTGCATTCGTTGTGCGATGCGGAATTGACTTTAGATACAAAGTCTTCATGAAAATAGGTTTTTATTCCCACATAAAGAATGCACAAAGAAAGTAGAAAGGTCATAAAGCCTGCCCGCCAGTTTGTTAGGAGGGTTTGAAAATATTTAATAAAAATGGAAGGGCGAGAGTAAAAATGGACAGAAGCAAGATTAATCCATACTCAGAGTTCTACGCCCAAAGATGACAAATGACAAAAGAAATAGATAAACAAAAAGTAAAAATTACCGATCCGGAACGCATTTTGACAGTGGCAAATATGATAAGTATGGGTAGGGCATTATTAGCAATTCCCATTATTTATACGCTCGAAAATCCGGGGATGTCCACGATTACATTTTTATTGATTGTCATTGCGGTATTGTCGGACGCGGCTGATGGATATTTTGCACGCAGAGCTCACGAAGTAACCCACCTTGGAAAGTGGCTTGATCCAATCGCGGATTTTATTGTGATTTTAGCTGTAACATCTTATTTAGTATTGGTTGGAAAATTCCCTGTTTGGTTTTTCTTTTTCTTTATTATTCGTTATGTATCCATTGCGATTCCGGCGATTTATTTACTGAATCATACGCATTTTTTTCTGAGCGCAAATTGGTGGGGAAAATGGGCAATCGGAATATCTGCAATGGCGGTTATATTTCATTTGTATCCGGTCGGGACATTAGGATGGTTACCGGAAATTACATTATGGATTGCAACCGTGTTGTTGTCGATAAGCTGGTTTGGGTATATCCAAACTCTTATCCGTAAAATACGCGCTATTTGATAGTGAATATGTTTAAAAAATTATTTAAAGTACTATCACGAACACGTAACACTATTACCGATGCTTTTTCGTTATTTTCGGGACGGCGGGTTTCTACCGACACTCTGGACGAGCTGGAAAGCCATCTGATCTCGGCGGATTTGGGCGTAAGTACCGTTGATGGAATCATTGATGTGATTCGCAAACATTCAAAAAGTGATTTCCTTCCAAAAGTGAAAGAATATTTGACCGGTATTTTATCGGATAACGTGCAGAAAATTGAAAATACTCCGTTAGTGATATTGGTTGTCGGTGTCAACGGGTCGGGGAAGACAACCTCCGCTGCAAAAATTGCCCAATTTTATAAAAATATGGGAAAGAATGTCTTACTGGTGGGAGCGGATACGTATCGTGCTGCGGCTGTGGAGCAGTTACGTATTTGGTCAAATCGCATTGGTATACGGTTGGTCTGCAATGAAAAGTCCCAAGAACCGTCGGCCGTTTTGTTCGACGGATTAACTGCTGCGAAATCGATGAATGCGGATGTTGCCATCGTTGACACGGCGGGAAGGCTGCACACATCGCGGAATCTGATGGAAGAACTGAGTAAAATGTTTCGGATTGTTACGTCCCGATTCACAGAGTTTTCTGTGCAATCCATTATTACCATTGATGCAACACTCGGTCAAAACTCACTCATTCAGGCGAAACAATTTTCTGAACACGTCCCGCTGGATGGTGCCGTACTCACCAAAATGGATGGAACGGCGAAAGGTGGCATTGTGTTCTCTTTATACAAAGAACTGCAAGTACCGGTACGTTTTATCGGAGTGGGAGAAGATTTAGAAGATTTGTACATATTCAACAAAAATGAATACATTCAAGGATTATTTGGAGAAGAAAAATTATGATACCCGTATTATTCAAAATAGGACCGCTGTCGATTTATTCATTCGGATTTATGCTTGTGGTTGCTTTCTATTCATGCTATTATTTGTTAACCAAAGAAATGAAACGGCTGGGGTATGATGAAAAATTAGCTTCTGATCTGGTTTTTGCAGCGGCAGTAGGAGGTATCCTTGGGTCAAAAATATATTACCTTCTGGAAAATTTAGGTAGAGTAATTGATGACCCCATCGGCATGATATTTAGTGGAGCAGGATTAGTGTTCTTAGGCGGATTAATTGGCGGGACATTAGGTGTAACCTGGGTAATACGAAAAAACAATCTTGCCTGGTTTGAGTTTGGAGATATCGTGGCTCCGTTACTGATTCTTGGCTATGCCATCGGACGTATTGGGTGCTTCCTTGTCGGAGATGATTATGGCTTACCTACGCACCACCCGATTGGAGTTACCTTTGAAAAAGGAATCCCACCGACAACCACGTACTCGTTTGAAACATATTACCCATGGATTGACATATCCGGGTTCGACCCGGGGGTGATTACAGTTTTACCAACGCAATTGATGGAAACAGCAATGGGATTGATGATTTTCATTTATCTTTGGAAAAAACGCAAATCAATAACAGTAAAAGGCAGTTTGTTTTTCACGTATTTAATATTAGCTGGAGTCGAAAGATTTTTTATCGAATTTGTTCGTACAAATCCTAAATATGTTTGGTTTGGTGATTCAATGGGTTTATCCGGTGCACAATTACTGTCCGTGGTGATGATTGTTATCGGTGGGATATTTCTTCGATATCGTTCACGCCGTGGTAATGTGGAATCGCCTGAAAAACACTAAAAGACTTGAGTGTGTTTTTCTAAATTAATTCATGTTAACACAAAGATACTTGTGAAGAGATTTGGTGGTAATTTTCTTTTACTAATTAATTTATTATTTGCCGTAGACGTTGGAATTATAACGGATACACTGTCAGTTACTTCGGAATATTACACGATTCCGCTAAGTAAACAATTTATTCTTGAACCGTTGCTAAAACTAAAATGCAGCAACAATAAAATACCAGATTATACCTTAGATAAACTACAAGGGGTATTGAAATTTGATAAACCTCAAGAACGGTATACGTGCATTATAAAGTATAGGTTCTTGATTAATCCACCACCTATTCAAGTTGGCCCTCAGATATTATCTCTTCCATTGGTGGATGCTCTCTCGATCGACAGTCTGCATTTCGAAAAAAGACAGCAATCGTACAAGAATAAACCAAATTCCACAACTCTGATTTCGACAGGAACAGTATTTCGCTCTGTGGAAGTATCTCCATTTGGCGGTACGGACTTTACCGGTGGACTTCAGTTGCAGGTGCAAGGCAAGTTGACTCACAACATGGATGTTACCGGTGTGCTTTCCGATAGAAATCTTTCTATACAACCGGAGGGGACGACGCAGTCTCTGGACGAAATAGATAAGATATATTTGAGAGTCGGTCATCCAAAATTTGAAATTCTTGCCGGTGATGTTGTTTTTAATGAACGCTTGGGATTATTTTATTCAATAAACAGAAAGTTAAATGGACTTACCGGTGAATTCCACAATGGTCATTGGAGGAGCTCTGCAGTATTTGCCAGATCAGAAGGCACTTATTTTAAAAAACTTTTCACCGGAATCGAAGGTAAACAGGGACCGTATTATTTCACATCCGAAGATGGAAATAGAAACATCGTTGTTCAAGCGGGGACAGAACAAGTTTGGCTGGATGGGGAGCGGCTCATCCGTGGAGAAACCCAAGATTATACGATGGATTATATGATGGGAGAACTAACGTTTACACCGAAACGACTTATCCATTTTGATTCGGAGATTTTTGTGGAATATCAATATTCTGATTTTCGATATAACCAACAAGTAATGGGGGCAACAGTAACGTATTCGTCGGGAAAAAAGGGGAAATATACTTTGTCCTGGTTTCGCGAGAATGACGTGTTTACGATAAAATCTTCGGGGTTTACATCCGAAGAACTTGAGGTGTTGGAACTGACAGGAGATGGAAAAATCCAATTATCGGGTGCGACCGAAGATGAAACCGGGCATTATATTATGGTAGATTCAATATTTGTCTACGCGCCGGATGCAATCGGAACCCACTATTCCGTAAATTATTTTCAGAATCAACAAACCGGAACTTATCGGCGGAAGATCAGCGAAAACGGAGATTTGTACTTTGAATATATTCCTGAAAATGATCGAATATTATTGATGAACGACGTCGATCTTTACACGCCATATCGTCAAATTCAAACGCCGGAAAGTCATGACCTTTTTCAAACAATGGCGTCGTGGAATATAGAATCTATTGGCAATCTTGAGCTTGAGGTGGCGCTGTCCGGTAAGGACAAAAACACGATTTCTACCATTGATGACAACGACAATTTTGGATTGGGGCATCATATACGTTTTCTTAGCAGAGATGTTTCGCTCCCCGGAGATGCCCGATTGAAAATTCGATTCTCTGACAGAAAAAAAGAAAGCAGATACCGTTCAATCCAACGAGATCAATCCGTAACATTTAATAGCGATTGGAATATTTTACAAGATGAAAACAGTTTTGAGCATTTAATATCCGGTGGAGTAGAATTATCTGCTGACAGCTTGGGGAGTTTAAGTGCAGATTGGAATGAACTTGTGTTGGGGGAGACTCGTCGAAAACGCCTGAAGTCAGATCTAGCTTTGACGTTGAAATATATTCCTGAGATGAGTGCATCGGTGAATCAGGTAACGACAGATTCTTGGACATTTTTTCAACATAGCGGAAAACTTCTTATGTTCGACGGTAAATTTCATCCCTATATTTCATTTGACGGAGAAAGGCAAACAAACCGGTATCGATACGACCATACATCCGGTGGAATTCGATGGGATACAAAAAAAGGTAAACTGTCTATGGGAGTTGGGAAGCGTACAGACTGGAGTGACTCTAAAGAAACCGGATTGGAATTAACAAATACCGGAGTTTTCGGAGAATTGGATTGGGATGGAAAAACACGAAGCGGCTGGAAGCAACGTATCGTGTTTCGCCGACGGATATTAAACAATTTGATGGATGGAGTAAATAAATCATTCAATCTTGGACAGCTGAATATCGGATATATTTCTTCAACGACACCAATCCATTGGGACCTTCAGGCAAAGATGGAAGAAACGTTTGTTGAAAGCAGAGCCGTCGTTTACGATTCTGTCGGGAGCGGATTGGGCACACATCGTTATGATGAAGATTTGAAAGAGTATATCCCGGATCTACATGGTTCATTTATCGCGTATACGGTGCTGACGGGTGTTCGTGAACCGACGACACACATTAACGGGACACAGAAATTATTAATCGATTTGAGAAAAACATCATGGACGAAATTTCACCCGATAAAATTACGATTAACCGGGACGATGGATTATCAGGGGAAAGGTGTTCGATCTGATTATCTTATCTCGCCAACATTAATGAACGAAAATATTACACGATCTCGGTGGAATCTCCGTCAGGAGTTGGATTACCGTCCGAAAAGGTCTTCCCGAAGAATTCGGCAATGGACATTGCTCATCAATGATTTGAACGGGTTGGACCCGCGTGGAAATGATTTGCGTCTTGAAAAGGAAATTGGTGTAGAATTCTTTGAACCTATCGCATCAGGATTACAGACAATTATCCGTATCGACCGGCATCGATTTGATGTTTCATCAGAGTTTTCAGAATTGCGAAATCGTGACGGCGAGGGAACTTGGATCGAAGCCGGACTTAAACATAAATCCTCATCAAAAGGTCAAATGGATGCGGTGATTCTTGCGGGCTCAGAAACAGGGACGATGATGTATGGGGAGTTTACGGCACGTTCTTACGGAATTCGATGGGACAGTGTATGGTTTTTAGGAAAGACCGGGCGCTTGCAAATCCGTACCGAATGGAATAACGTAAAGGAAGTAGATGGAGCGAAAACCATTCCTCCGGAAGCTTTGAACGGCTTGCCCATTGGGACATCTTTCCGTTCGACGATTCAGTCATACATTATGTTCGGGGATCATTTATCGTTAAATATATCTCTAAATTATTTGGATGATCAGCGGTATGATAGGTTTGTTTCAATGTCTGCTGAGCTGCGGGCAAATTTGTAATAACAGATGTAAATAATTATTGTAACTGTGCAAATAGTTAAATATATCTTGGAATTGCTAATCAATCATGATAAACTTACCGATGTATCAGTTGGTAAAACACAATGTTGGATTATTCGTCATCTAGATTGTGAGGATAATCACAGCGAAATTCTACCGTAAACAGTAGATTACAGCGTCTTACTCCGTAGAGGTAACAACATTCACGAATGAGGAAATGAGGAAAATTAAATGAGCTTAAAACAAATCGCATTATATGTTTCAATAATTTCTTCGGTAATATCTGCACCTTTAGAATCGGTGTTATTATCCGAAGACAAAACAGAAATCAAGTTATTAAACAATACTTCTCAAGAAATCGTTTTGAACTATCATATCGAAAAAATAGATGGTTTTACAGTAGAAACAATGGGCGGTTCTTTTTCAGAAATCACTCTACCGGGTGGTCATTCAGTTGGTCTGATAGGAAATCCAAAACTTCCGGCACGAAAAGAATTAATTGAGATTCCTGAAGGAGCGGAAGTGAGCGTTGAAGTGCTAGGTTATTCGGTGACAGAAGTAAAATTAATTGAGTATGGATATACACATCCGTTGATGCCGGTTCAGCCTTCGATGTCAAAAAGTCAGGAAGTTCAGGATGTCCCATTCGAAAAAGATGTGGCAAGCTACAACGTTGATAGATATACTGAACACCCGTTGGCAACTGTAGAAGTCCTCGGAAGGTTGAGAGGAGTACGGCTTGCGCGAGTCGTGGTTGCTCCCATACAGTATAACCCACAAAGAAATATGATTAAAATATACAACGATCTTGAAGTTAAGATTAACTTGATTGGTGGAGATGAAAACCAAACAGACTATATCAAACAATCAACCTATTCTCCGTATTTTGACGTAGTGTATGAGCAGATATTGAATAACAGGGATCACGATTATCCCAATCATCCAGATCTAACGAAATACCCTGTGAAATATTTGATCGTCTCCGATCCGATGTTTGAAAACACTCTTCAACCATTTATCGAATGGAAAATTAAAAAAGGATTCGAAGTCATTGTCGGATACACCAACGAAATTGGATCATCGGTGAGCAGCATTCAAAATTGGCTGTGGGATCACTATGATGCTGGGACTCCAGAAGATCCTGCTCCTAGTTTTATTCTATTTGTCGGTGATGTTCAACAAATTCCGGCTTCTGCTACGGGGTCATCTACCAATAAAAAAACCGATTTGTATTACGGCAGTGTTGACGGAGATTATTTCCCTGAAATGTATTATGGGCGTTTTTCCGCGACGACTGTTTCGCAACTTCAGGCACAAATTGACAAAACTCTTTACTATGAAAAATATCAATTTGATAATCCAGAATATTTAGATGACGTGACGCTCATTGCCGGTGCAGATGGAACATGGAATCCAAATGTTGGGCAACCGACTGTTCAATATGGTACAGAAAATTATTTTAACGCCGCCTATGGCTTCGACGAAGTTCATGATTATCTGACAAGTTACTCCGGATGTTACGATACGGTGGATGATGGAGTTGGGTTCATCAACTACACCGCACATTGTGGTGAAACCGAATGGAGCAGTCCTCATCTCTCTCAATCAGATGTGAACAATTTTACCAACGTAAATAAATATCCTCTTGCTATTGGAAACTGTTGCCTTGCTGCCGATTTTGGGTACTCTGAATGTATTGGTGAAACTTGGATGCGTAAAGCAAATGGCGGAGCGGTAGCGTATATCGGTTCTTCTCCATCATCCTATTGGTTTGAGGACTTTTACTGGTCGGTCGGTGCATTTCCGATTCAAGGAGATAATAACGGATACGTTCCGACTTACGAAGAGACAACCTTGGGCGTTTATGATGCTCCCTTTGTCAGTGATTATGTTACGGCTGATGCGTTAATCTTTGTCGGAAATCTTGCGGTAACGGAAGTAGATATTCAGGGATATCCGTCACATTCAAGCCCATTATATTATTGGCAGGCGTACAATTTACTGGGAGATCCGTCTCTGATGCCGTACATGACGCAAGGAGAGGTGAATACTGTTGATTACATGGATATTTTACCGATTGGAGTAGATTTCTTTGAAGTCAGTGCAGATCCCGGTTCTTACGTGGCGATTTCGTTTGATGGGAATTTGCACGGAACAGCCATCGTCGGTGAAACCGGTTCGGTTGAAGTATCGATTACACCCATCCTAGATGGTGGAATGGCAGATATTGTGGTGACAAAACCGCAGTATCAACCCTTTATGACTCAGATTCAAGTTGCCCCATTAGACGGTCCTTTTATTACCATTGATAGTTATGTCATCAGCACCGATGACGATGATACGATTGAATTTGGGGAAACCGTCTCCGTTAACGTTACGTTGAAAAATGTCGGGACAGAATCTGCAACGGATGTTAACATGACGCTGACGATGAGTGACTTTTTCATTAATTTGACTGATGACTCTCAAGGATTTGGAACCATCCCTGCAGGTGGATTTTCTACGCAGGAAAATGCGTATGAATTTATAGTATCAACGTCTGTAACAAATGCATATAATTTTTC
>JACNKV010000090.1:0-35199 GCA_014381855.1 Fidelibacterota bacterium
GTGTGACTCCGGAGCGACTCGAACGCTCGGCCAATGGCTTAAAAGGCCACTGCTCTACCAACTGAGCTACGGAGTCAATTGGATGCAAACACTTCAAATGAAGCCGAGGAAATTAGTGAATTATATTCAAGGATTGAAAATAAAATTTACATGCTTTTTATAAATTTTTTATTCGTCTTATCCCGGGACTGTTTTACTTGGACATTTGCATTGGGGTGAAATAAGAATTTCTTTGTATCCTATTAATAAAAACCCTTAATATTCCTCGTCGTGATTTGAGCCATATTGCCGCGACGTTAAAGATTGGAGCTAAAAAGGATGAACCCTCAGCCGGACTTAGCGCCGGCTTTTTTGTTATGAAAAATATCAGAGATATCCTCAAACACCGTATTCTGGTTCTGGACGGAGCTATGGGTACTATGATTCAATCTTACGGATTGAATGAGGGCGATTTCCGCTCTGACCAATTTAAAGATCATCCGCAATCACTACTTGGGAATAACGATATCCTCTCTCTCTCTCAGTCGGAAATTATCAAGGACATCCACAGGCAATATTTGACTGCCGGTGCTGATATTATTGAGACCAACACCTTTAATGCCACCTCCGTTGCCCAGGCAGATTATCAAACTAAAGATTTTGTGTATGATTTGAATTATACCTCTGCTCAAATTGCCAAAGAGATCGCGCTGGAATTCACCGATAAACCGCGGTTCGTCTGCGGAATTTTAGGTCCGACTAACAAAGCAGCTTCCATGTCCCCGGATGTGTCGTCTCCCGGATTTCGCGATATCACTTTCGATCAGCTCGTAAGTGCCTACTCCGAAGCTGCCAGCGGATTGATTGACGGTGGTGCGGACCTCATCATGATTGAAACCGTATTTGACACGTTGAATGCCAAGGCTGCTGTTTTCGCCGTTCAAACCGTCATGGAAGAGAAGCACATTTCGCTTCCGTTGATGATTTCAGTGACCATCACAGACATTAGCGGCCGGACACTCTCCGGGCAGACCGTGGAAGCGTTTTGGGCATCGGTGCGTCATGCCAATCCGTTGAGCATCGGATTAAACTGCGCCTTCGGTGCCGATCAACTCCGTCCGTATTTAACTGACCTATCCAATATTGCAGATACATATGTATGCATTCACCCGAATGCCGGTTTACCGAATGAGCTTGGCGATTATGATGAAACCCCAAAATATATGGCGGCTGCCATCCGTGAGTTTGCAAAGTCAGGACTGGTGAACATCGTCGGTGGATGCTGCGGAACAACACCTGAGCATATCAAGGCGATTTCAGATGCGGTAGCAAACGTAACTCCACGCTGTATCCCGGAGGTTCAGCCACACACAACAATCAGTGGATTGGAACCGCTCACTATCCGCCCGGAGAGTAATTTCATCAATATCGGGGAGCGAACAAACGTTGCGGGTTCTGCGAAATTCAGGAGGCTTATTAAGAATGAAGACTACGAAGAAGCGCTTAGTGTCGCCTCCCAACAGATTGAAAATGGTGCGCAGATCATCGACATCAACATGGATGAAGCGCTCATCAATTCTGAAAATGCTATGGAAATCTTTCTCAGATTAATCGCAGGTGAACCAAATATCAGCCGAGTCCCGATTATGATTGATTCCTCCGATTGGAGTGTCATCGAAACCGCACTGAAAAACATTCAGGGAAAATCCATTGTAAATTCGATTAGCCTGAAAGACGGCGAATCTGAATTCATACGCAAGGCATCTCTCATTAAGAAATACGGAGCCACTGCTTTGGTAATGGCGTTTGATGAAGATGGACAAGCAGAGACCACCAGACATAAAGTAGCCGTATGTAAACGAGCATATAACTTATTGGTGAACAAGGTTGGGGTTTCAGCAGAAGACATTATTTTTGATGTCAATATCTTTGCAATCGGTACCGGGATGGAAGAACACGCCAATTACGCTGTGAATTACATTGATGCTACGAACATTCTCAAATCCATGCTGCCGGAGGTACATATCAGCGGCGGTGTCAGTAATCTATCCTTTTCTTTCCGCGGGAACAATCAAGTGCGCGAGGCTATGCACACAGTATTTCTGTATCATGCAATTCAAGCAGGCATGGATATGGGCATTGTCAACGCCGGGCAGCTGGCCGTTTATGATGACATCGACATCCTACTGAGAACAGCGGCGGAAGATATCGTTCTCAACCGTCGCAGGGATGCTACTGAGCGTTTGCTAGATATTGCCAGGGATTATTCCAATGATCGCGTGAATGAAAAAAAAATCTCCCGGTGGAGAACCCTCCCCACAGATGAGCGGTTGGTTCATGCCCTGGTGGAGGGCATCACCGAATTTATTATTGATGATACCGAAGAAGCTCGGCAGGAATTTGACAATCCTGTGCAGGTGATTGAAGGGCCACTGATGGACGGGATGAATAAAGTTGGCGATCTGTTTAGTGCGGGAAAAATGTTTTTACCGCAAGTGGTGAAAAGCGCTCGCGTCATGAAAAAGGCAGTTGAATATCTCATGCCGTTTATCGAAGATAATGAAGCCGGGGTGTTAACATCCACGGGAAAAATATTGTTGGCCACCGTCAAAGGAGATGTGCATGATATCGGAAAAAACATTGTGAAGGTGGTGTTAGAATGCAACGGGTATAACGTCGTGGATCTTGGCGTGATGGTTCCGGCAGATCAGATTGTATCAAAAGCAAAAGAACTGAAGGTGGACATCATCGGGCTGAGCGGACTGATCACGCCATCGCTGAACGAAATGGCAAATGTGGCGAAAGAACTTGAACGAAATCAGCTGAACATCCCGTTGTTCATCGGCGGTGCAACCACGTCCAAAAAGCATACGGCTCTAAGGATAGCAGAACAGTATTCTTCTCCGGTGATTCACGTAAAAGATGCTTCGCGCGCTGTGAGTACGGCATCTCGTATTTTGGGGAAAGAGCGCAATAAATTTATTGAGTCCGTAAATTCTGACTATGATGGTATTCGGAAATCATATACCGAAAAAACACAGAAAACGCCACGCGTCTCTATTCAATCTGCACGGAAAAATGCATTGAAAACCGATTGGGGATATTACACTCCACCTCCGCCAAGTTTTACCGGAATAAATGTGTTAACGGATATCTCACTCCGTAGCTTAATCCCATATATCGATTGGTCGCCGTTCTTTACCGTGTGGGAGATGAAGGGGAAATATCCGAAAATCTTGGAGCATCCAACAATTGGAAAGCAGGCGTTGGATTTACACAATGATGCGACCCAAATGATTGAAACCATTATACAAAATGACTGGTTTCAACCCAAGGCTGTAATCGGTTTTTTTCCTGCTAATTCCATTGGTGATGATGTTAAAATTCTATTTAACGATGATTCCGAACGGTTTCATTTTCTACGTCAGCAATTTAATAAGAATGAAAAAACTCCGAATTTATGTTTGGCTGATTTCATTGCTCCTCAAGAATCCGGCACTCTCGATTGGCTGGGAATGTTCACCGTAACGATGCAAGGTGTTCAGCGTACCGCTCAGCATTTTGAGGAGAATCACGATGAATATAACAGCCTACTTGTAAAGGCAATTGGCGACCGTTTTGCCGAAGCGCTGGCAGAATATCTGCATGAGAAGGTTCGAAAAGAATATTGGGGCTATGCCGAGGATGAAGATTCCACAAACGACGACTTGATAAAAGAAAATTACATTGGAATCCGTCCTGCCCCGGGATATCCCGCCTGCCCGGATCATCAGGAAAAACAAACATTATTTACCATTTTGAATGTCCCGGAAAATATCGGCATCGAACTCACCGAAAGTTTTGCGATGAATCCACCGTCTTCTGTTTGTGGATGGTATTTTTCTCATCCTAAATCACGATATTTTGGTATCGGAAAAGTCGGCGATGATCAACTAAACGACTACGCCAATAGAAAAGGAATGACAAAAGAGGAAATTAAAAAATGGATGTAATTTTAAGGATGCAGACGTCAGGTATATGGTGTCAGCCTTTTTACCCGTTTACCCTTCTACCCATCAACTTGGTAAAACATTATGAAAGTCATTGAACATATAGAAAAAGCCACGTCACCGCTGTTCAGCTATGAAATTATTCCACCGGCACGTGGAAAAAGCGCACAGGAAATTATCGATATCGTCAAACAGCTGCAGCCGTTCAATCCACCGTATATCGATGTCACCAGTCATTCAGCCGAAGCGTATTATGAAGAAACAGACTCCGGGACAATCAAACGCCGAATCCGGAAAAAACGCCCCGGGACGATCAGTATCTGCGGGATTATCCAAAACCGGTTCAAGATTGATACTGTGGCACACCTGCTTTGCCGAGGCTTCACCCGTGAAGAAACGGAAGATGCTTTGATTGAGTTGAACTTTCTTGGAATTCAGAACGTGTTGGCTATCCGCGGGGATGAAACCAATTACAAAAAACCGGTGCAAAAAGACCGCAGTATCAACAGTTACGCGTCGAACTTGGTAACACAGTTAGGTGATCTGAAAAAAGCCATCTATTTGGACGAAATTCTGAATCCTGACCCCATCGATATGTGTGTGGGCGTGGGCGGATATCCCGAAAAACATTTTGAAGCACCGAACCTGAAAACAGATATTGCCAATCTTAAGAAAAAAGTGGATGCCGGAGCAGAATATATCGTGACGCAGATGTTTTTCGACAACGATGTATATTTTGGTTTTGTGGAAAAATGCCGTGCCGCAGGGATTACCGTTCCGATTATTCCCGGGATAAAAATATTAGACCGCGTAAAGCAGCTGACGGTCATTCCGAAAAACTTTTTTGTGAACCTCCCCGATGAATTGGTGGATGAGATTACTTCATCACCTGAGCACATAAAAGAAATCGGTAAACAATGGGGATTGAAACAAGCTGAAGGGCTGTTAAATGCCGGTGTGAAAAACATCCATTTTTATGTTTTGAATGATGCCGGAACTGTCACACAAATCGTGAAACAATTGAGTCAATGAATGTAAATGACTACTCATAAACCCGTTTACACATTAATTAACACTTAAATACTAATATGGAGAATATCGTAATTTTGACCTCGTTTCTGAATAGAATTACTCATTTCTCCATTTGAAATAAAACAAATGAAGGAATAGGAGAAACCATGAATACTTACTTATTTACATCCGAATCGGTATCTGAAGGGCACCCGGACAAAGTCTGCGATGCGATTTCTGACGCAATCCTGGATAATTTATTAGCCCAAGATTCTGAATCGCATGTCGCTTGCGAAACACTGGCAACAAAAGGGATGATCACGGTAGCCGGAGAAGTTCGCACCAACGGATTTTGCGAAGTGGAAAGAATTGTGAAACAAACGTTAGAGGAAATCGGATACATCAATGCTGACTATGGCATGGATAGTGATGAAGTCCGTGTTGTGTCTACACTTCATTCACAAAGCCGGGATATTGCCCAAGGAGTGGATGAAAAATCTGATCGCGAGCAAGGAGCAGGAGATCAGGGATTGATGTTCGGTTACGCCTGTACCGAGACACCTGAACTCATGCCAATACCCATCATGATGGCACAAGCACTTACGCGCAAACTGACTGAATTACGTAAGAACAAAACACTGCCTTGGCTCAGACCGGATGGGAAGTCGCAGGTGACCATCGAATACAACGGAACAAAACCGGTTTCTGTAAAAAAGACAGTCATTGCTACGCAGCATGATGATATGCTTGAAAAATTTGGGAACGAAGATGAAGAACATGCTTTCATCGAAAAAGAAGTTTCAGAGAAAGTTATTATACCGGTGCTTGAGAATTTTGGCTTACCGTATGAAAAAGATTTTATCGTGAACGGAACCGGGCGGTTTGTCTCTGGCGGACCCGAAGCCGATACCGGGCTGACCGGGCGCAAAATCATCGTTGATACATACGGAGGTTATGCTCCTCACGGAGGTGGTGCTTTCTCCGGTAAAGACCCGTCAAAGGTGGATCGCTCCGCAACGTACATGGCACGTTATATCGCCAAAAATATCGTTGCCGCAGAATTAGCCGAACGATGCGAAGTGCAGTTTTCATATTCCATCGGAGTGGCTGACCCGACGTCGCTTTCGGTCAAAGCATTCGGCACCGGAGTTCTAAACGACAAGAAACTGACAGAGATCGTTCACAAAGTCTTCCCGCTGAAGCCCAAGGCAATTATTGATCATCTGAATCTAAAAAGACCGATTTACCGTCCGACCGCAGCGTATGGGCATTTTGGTCGGAATGAAAATAACTTTACTTGGGAAAAAACAGATAAAGTTGAAGAATTGAAAGTTGAAGCGGGGCGGAAACCCCGTAGAAAACACGGGATGCCAGCACGCGGGATGTAAACACAAGCACCCGAACACATTAGCACTTTACCATATGAATAAAGGAAAAATAAAAATGATTGCAGACAACATAGACTATAAAATCAAAGATGTTGAATTAGCACCCGCCGGGAGGAAGGCTATTGACATTGCCGAAAAAGAAATGCCGGGCTTAATGTCTGTGCGTAAGAAATACGGTACCGAGCAACCGCTGAAAGGATTCAACATCACCGGCTCGTTACACATGACAACAGAAACTGCCGTACTGATCGAAACTCTCAAAGATCTTGGGGCGAACGTCCGCTGGGCAAGCTGTAATATTTTCTCCACACAAGATCAAGCCGCAGCTGCAATTGCTGAAACAGGGACTCCAGTTTTTGCCTGGAAAGGCGAAACATTGGAAGAATATTGGTGGTGCACTCTTCAGGCATTGACGTTTCCTGGAGATAACGGATGCGACCTCATCGTTGATGACGGCGGAGATGCCACGCTCTTAATCCACAAGGGGTTTGAATTAGAAAACTATTTTGCCGAACATGGATCAACTCCAAATATTACAACAACGGTTCGTGAGGAACAGGTTATCGACGAATTATTGCGTGAGGTTTTGGATAAAGATCCGAATCACTGGCATAAAGTTGTGGAGAATATCATTGGATCATCTGAAGAGACAACCACCGGTGTTCATCGCGTATTGCAAATGGAGAAAAACGGGTCACTCCTCTTTCCTGTTTACAACGTGAATGATTCCGTGACAAAATCCAAGTTTGATAATATTTACGGTTGCAGGGAGTCACTTGCCGACGGAATCAAGCGTGCCACTGATGTTATGATCGCCGGGAAGACCGTAACCGTTTGCGGATATGGAGACGTGGGACGTGGCTGTGCACAATCCATGCGAGGATATGGAGCACGGGTGCTTATTACAGAAATTGACCCTATCTGCGCACTGCAGGCATCCATGGAAGGATACGAAGTTGTCACCATAGAACAGGCTTTACCAGAATCCAATATCTTTGTGACCGCTACCGGAAACCGCGACGTAATCGCGCTTGAGCACATGCGAAATATGAAAGATCAAGCCATCGTATGTAACATCGGGCATTTCGACAACGAAATTGAGGTGGATGCGCTGAATAACGCATTCGATGCTGAACGCACAAATATCAAACCACAGGTAGATAGATATGATTTTAACGACGGGCATCAAATTTATCTGCTCTCAGAAGGCCGGCTGGTGAATCTTGGAAACGCTACCGGACATCCTTCATTTGTTATGAGTAATTCGTTCACAAATCAAGTGCTTGCACAGATGGCATTGGCAAAAGACAAACCGAAGATTGGTGTGTACGTCCTCCCTAAAATACTGGATGAAGAAGTCGCACGGCTGCATCTTGGACATATCGGAGCCACGTTGACAAAACTCACAACTAAACAATCTGAGTATCTTGGCATCTCTAAGGATGGACCTTTCAAACCGGATTCATATCGGTATTAGTGAAGAGAGAAATGGAGAGTGGGAGAACAAGATACTTAACCTGAGTTAATAAACATCCTCAAATATTATTTGTGGAAAGTAATCAACTGATTAAGGGATCGTTTAAATTTCGAAACGTGCCTAAAGGGACACATGTAATTGCCGAATTTCGTACTGAGAAAATATCTTCATTTAGTGATAAGCTCTCTCATCTTATGACGGTAGAATGTCTCCATAAAGAATTCGAGGCCGGTTTAACAAGCATGAAGGAGAATTGTGAAAGCAAACCTGTAAAGTGAGAAGTCCAAAGATCGTTAATTTGGAGAAATACACTAAACTCATGAATATTTACGGCGTCTCCTTTTCTCCTTTCTCCTCACGACTTTCTCTTTTAACTTTGTATCATTCAAAATAAGGGATTCATGACAAAAAAACGTATAAGCTGGGAAAAATATTTTATGAATATCGCCAAAGAAGTGGCAACACGCTCAACATGTGACAGGAAGCATGTGGGGGCAGTTGTCGTCCGTGGAAAAACTATTCTCTCCACAGGATACAATGGTAGTATTCGCGGATTACCTCATTGCGACACAGCTGGGCACGAAATGGAAAACGGGCACTGTGTACGGACAATCCATGCGGAAGCGAATGCGATTGTTCAGGCTGCGCGGCATGGTGTGCAAATCGATAATGCAGAAATTTATATCACAGCCTCACCATGCTATAATTGTTTCAAAATGATTGCGAATACCGGTATAAAAAGTATTTACTATGGAGAATTTTATCGGGATGAACGTATCATCCGGCACGCAAAAGAATTAGAAATTGATCTGATTCATATTCCTCTTTAGAAATTTCTCCGTCATTAAAACGCCGAGTGATTATATGTCCCTTTCCTTAGTGCCCGAATCAGCATTTCTCTAAACATCGATATATCAGCATAAGGAAATATTTTAAAATTTGTGGTGTAACGAATTGTACCTCTCTCGTTTTTTCGGGTATCCGTTGATAATGATATCGTTTTCGGAGCTTCTTTAAGCCAGTCCTCGTGCCAGCCCACCAACACAGCAGTTTCGTTACTGTCACATTGCAGAGACAGGCCAATCTCATCTTTTTTCAATTTTCGTTCAAACTGCCCTGCCGTCGAAAAACGAAATTTACCTGATCGAAAATATTTATCCCTAATTTCCCAGTCAAATGTAATTCTTTTCCCGGTTTTTGTATCAACAATTACACCATCGTCCCGAAAATTTTCAGTCTGATAAATTTGCATCACCAAAGAAATATTATCCTCTTGAGCGTTAAATAAGTCTGAAAATTGTTTCAGGCTGGATTCATGCTTATCATACATGCTGGGACGTTTCATATCTCTGCCTTAATCTGTGAATCGCTTTCACAATTTTATTTTGAATATTGACAGGAGTGACCACATGTTTCGCGTGACCATGCTTCATTAACCAATCCGTTGTTTGAAAGTCTTTTGATGTTTTATGGCCTGTGTATTGTTCAATCACCCGTCGTCCTGAAAACCCGATATTCCCCGCATTTATTTCAAATAAGCGAGTCCCTCTTGATCCGTATCCAATCGCAACTCCGCCCAGTGTTGGGTCGGTAATAATCGTAATCACAGGGATTCCCGCCCGTTCTACACGAGTAAGAGCTAAATGCGCTTTGGGTATGCTCACCATGGATGAACATCCTTCGTGCATGCGTGCTCCACCTCCCGCCGCTTTTAACACCATCGGACGATTTTCTTTGATCGCAATTTCTGCCGAACGCCAAATTTTTTCACCGGTGGTCATACAAAACGAACCTCCTAAAAATCCAAATCCTGCTCCGCAGTAAACCACTGGTTCTCCCAATACTGTTCCGTCTCCTGTGATCATCGCTGTGACTAAACCTCGCACTTTTTGAGTTTCCAGTAATTTGGTTTTATATCCGGGAAATTCAAGAATGTCCTTATCTACGATGTATCGGGTTTCTTCGTGCTCAAGAAACGATCCATCGTCCAGAATTAAATCTAAATAATCCCACGCAGAAGGACGAAGATATCGATAACCGCAGGTATCACACACATAATTATTTGCCTTAAGTTTTTCAAAACTGACCGGATCATACCGATGAATATTTTTCTCCGAATAACATCCTTTGTGGCGGTGAATAAATCCACTGGAGGAAGGAGACGGAAGCCTTGATGTTTTTCTCTGAATGGATTGTATTGTTTCTTCGTCCTCTGTATCCCAATGTCCAATATTAGACCAGCGTTCAATCCTTCTAAAAAATATATCTTCTGATGGAATCTTTATAAGTTTGCCCACGTGTTTTTCTAAACTTTTTTGTAGAGATAAAACTGCCATTTGCGGAAAGCGGTGAGCCGGGCCGTCATGTTCAGGAATCAACTCATCCACAATGCCTAATTCAAACCCCTCTTTCGAAGTAATTCGAGAAGCTTCAGCGGCTTCATTCGCTCTGCTTCTTGTATGAAATAAAATCGACGAACACGCTTCCGGGGTAATGACTAAATACGTGAAATACTCCATTGCAATTACAACATCACAGCCGGTAAGTGAAATAGCACCGCCGCTGCAAGCTCTGTTGATAATAACAGCTAATGTCGGGACAGAGGACTCTACCAACCCCTGCATTGTCTCGCCGATTCTCCAGGCAATGCCACCGGCTTCGGATTCTTCGGTGGGGTCTGCTCCCGGTGTATCCACAAACACAATAATGAGTCGGTTTTCTTCATTCGCCATCTTTATTGCTCTTACCGCGCGTTCATACGATGCTGGGGTCGGCATTCCGTGATTCCACCTTCGTACTTCTTCCTGGTCTTTCATCGTTTCTATTAATTCAGAATAATTTGATGTGGGACCTGTCTGTTGTCCAATCAGCATTACAGGATGAACGGTTCCATCAATCTTAAATTCTGCACGATACGTCTGGATTAAACAGGCACCGATGTCCTCGCTCGGTTCGCAACATGGTTCAACATTTGAGAAAATAGTTAAATAATCAAGATATTTCGGACGCTCAGGATGAAAGGATAATTTATACTTCTCGTATTCCGTCAGCTGATCTATTGCTTCGGGGGAATAGTTAAATTTTCCGCCTTTTTCAAACGGAAGATAATAATGTTTTGTAATAGTCGACAAAACTAAGTTCTCAGTTTCTTTTTGCTTTTTGTTCTCTTTTACTCATGAGTGATTTCAGCAGATCAAGACAGGTATCCAGTTTGTCTGATATCCCCAAGAATTTAAACACAATTTCATCCACATTGCGACGGTCAGATTGATTTAATTCCATATTCATATTCAATATAGGGCGATGAAGAAATCCGTCGAGTTCGCGGGGAAATCTTACCTGCAATCCCTTAGGTACCGGCAGATGGTTCAAGTCAGATTTAACCAGACGAATTGCTCCTCCGCCAAGTCCCTTTCGCCCGAAAATCTCCACCATCAGCCATATCCACGATGAATTAAGTATAAATGCCCAAGTTCGCTCATCTCCTTCGACGGGTGTCAATCCGTAAAATGTGTGTTCAAACGGAAGATTGTCTATATTGTGTACCGTAACATGACGATGCCCTCTGAGGTCCGTCCATAATAACGGTGCTTTGCGAAGTTTGAACGGAATGTTTTTCCCCTCAATACGATAGTTGGCATCTTCTTTTTCAAAGACAATGGATGTGATCTCTCTGGGTGTCCGTATAGCAGGAGTTCTTCCTTCTCCCTGTTCTGTGGAATAATATTTTTTATTGTTACCGGTAATCATCCCCGTTGACACGAACAATTGTTTTTCCAACGGACTTAATTTAGGGTTCTCTTGTATAACATCCATCAGCCAATCGGGGCAGAGAAACAGCGAGCCGTACCATCCCATGCGAAACGAAGTAAGATCACGTTGAGAATACTTTCGTTTGATATTTCCGTTAGTAATTTGGATTTCCTGATTCGGATTCGGTTTTCGGTTAACAGCACTCAGGATGATGGTGTTTATATCCTCAGAAAAATGGCGAGTAGATGATTCGGTTAAGGATAGAAGTTGCGCATGCGCACGAAATAGTTCTCTCAGAGAGTTTCCATAATCGTTACTCATCCACGCATTTGGTATGATAAATGTCGCGACACCGTTTGGAGCAAGTTGATCCATCACCTTAAGTAAAAAGTACACATAAACATCCGACCGGGTAGATATCGGCAAGGTTTTCCGTGTGCTTTTTAAATAATCAGAAATCTGCTTTTTATACGACTTGTTAAGAAGCTCCTGACGAATATATGGAGGGTTCGCGATTACCACATCCGGTGAAACATTCTCAGAATTTTCAAGATAATCACCATGATACAACGTAAATCGATCACCTAATTTTTCTATACAAATCTCAATCATTTCTTTATCAATGTCCCACCCGAATAGATGCGATGTCCACCAGTTGTCTTGAATCGTAAAACCATAGCAATCTGCCAAGCGTTGGAGAGATTGAATAATCACATGCAAAAACACACCCTCTCCGCTTGCCGGATCGACATACGTGTAGGATAGTAATGTCCGGGTTAAATGCCAACCGACATCACCGGGGGCATATCCGGACCAATAGGCGTTGAAAGCGCTTTCATCCAATGATTGAATGTCGACGGACAGGCGATGAAACAAAGATTCTCTCACCATAAATTCGGCGATAGGTTTTTTAGTAAAAACCACGCCTTCTTTTTCTCGGGATCGTTCAGTTAATATCATAAGTGCCGGTTAAATCTACGACGTCTGTTTATTTTCTCTTAATTGTTTTATTCAGAAATATTTTACACAAAGATTACTGAGTAACCACAGAGGGAAAACGGAGAAAAGCAGGAAGTTGACAGTTGGCAATAGGTAGCCAATCTACAGCAGGCAAGCACTCTATCGCTTTAACACCCTAACACTAACTTAGTGGAATGGTGGTCCCCACGTTTTATTTCTGTCGTAGGTAAAATTTACTCTATATTCGTGGCAACTAACTCTGCGATATCCCGAACCTGAATATCGTCTTCTTTCCCCCGCACCTTCATAGCGTCATCCATCATTGTTGTGCAGAAATAGCACGCCGTTGCAACGGTTGTTGCTCCGGTTTCCATTGCATGATCGAATCGAAGATGATTAATCCGATCGCCTTCTTCAATGTCATACCACATATTTCCACCCCCGGCACCACAGCAAAAACTTTGATCTTTGCTCTCCTTCATTTCCTTCAACGCCCCCGGTTTTGTGATGGCTTGAATCACATTTCGCGGTGCATCATATTCTTGATTGTGCCGACCTAAATAACATGGATCATGATACGTCACCGTACCGGTTTCAACCTCATTTACCTTAAGTTTCCCTGAGGATATAAGTTCTTGGATAAACTGAGAATGATGTTTTACTGAGTAGTTTCCATCAAAATCAGTATACTCATTCCCAAGGGTGTGGAAGCAGTGCGGACATGTTGTAACAATCGTATTAAATGTATATTGATTCAGCGTTTCAATATTTTGCAACGCCATGGTTTCAAATAAATATTCCTCCCCCATTCTCCGTGCTGAATCCCCGGTACACATTTCTTCTTCTCCAAGGACGGCATAATCCACTCCGGCAGATTCGAATATTTTCACCATCGCTTTTGCCACCTGTTGATTTCTTGGATCATAAGCTCCCGCACATCCGACCCAAAAAAGGACATCTGCTTCTTTCTTTGCTGCAATAATCGGCAGCTCGATTCCGGCATCTTTTGCCCATTTCGTTCTATCTGCTTGCGAAAAACCGTATGGATTCCCGGTGTTCATTGTTTTTTCAAGGCTTTCATTTGCCTGGGTGGGTGGTTTTCCTTCTGAAAGAACAAGGTAACGCCGCAAATCCGTAAATGTCGGAATATGGTCAATCAATACCGGACATTCTTCCATACAGGCACCGCAGGTTGTGCATGACCATAATGCGGTCTCACTAATCACATCGCCCGGTAAAATTGTATTTGATTTGTTTTCAAGAAGCGTATTACGAACATCTGTAATTATTTCCATCGGGGAAAGTGGTTTCCCGGATGTATACGCCGGGCAAACACTTGTACATCGGGAACATTCTGTACATGAAATACTGTCTAATAGTTGTTTCCATGTAAATTCTTTTACGGTACTGCTCCCTAAAGAAATCTCATCAAAATCAGCATCGGGGTCTTCCATAAGTTTGCTGACATACATCGTTCGTAATTTTCCTCGGATGTCTGTGTCTGTCAGAGCAACATTTACAACTACGGCAACCGCATGAAACATTTTGGTAAGCGGTAAGACCGCAATTAAGGAAAATGATGTTAAGGCATGTCCCCACCAAATATACGGTTGGAGGAGTGCCCATGTCTCTGCATCAGTTATCATGGATAAAGGATATCCAATCCATGAAAAGGAAGCTGTTAGCGGTTGTTCAATTGCAAGGCGTGAAGCTTCAGCGATGAATCCGCCTACATCCAGTAGCAGGATGAATAAGAGGAGTCCCGTATCGGCAAACAAATACCCCCGCCCGGTGAAATTATCCTGTGGCAGGAGTTCCGGCTTCATCACATGGCGGCGGTATAACGCCATCAAGAGTCCGACGAACACCATCGCACCGCCTAGATCGTTTAGGACTGCAAACCAGGGCTCATCCATTTGAGGTAGAAAAGATGTAAACAATCCCCATTTGGTGAACATATCCACGGCGGTGGCAAAGATGAGCTCGAACATTCCCCACCCTAGAAGCAGGTGCATGACTGTCGCATAACTAAACCGCATTCGATTGACTCTCATTTGGACAACCCCATAGATGAGTGCGTTACGTATTGCGGAAAAATACGTTACTCGGGGGCGCGTTTCTTCTTTGCCGATTTTAACGACAAAAAATCGCTGAAGATTATAAATAAATAATGCGATGGCTGAAAATCCAAACGCATACATGATATTTGGGACATGATGCACGCTGTCCATAATCTACTCCTTGTTAAGTTGCTGTACCGTAATTTACTGTTCGATCGCCTCCGTCAGCTTCGGTAAAATCTCCAGGATATCACCTACCACGCCGTAGTCGGCAATCTCAAAAATCGGGGCCTCCGCATCTTTGTTAATTGCCACGATATTCTTTGATCCTTTCATCCCGACAATATGTTGAATTGCTCCTGATATCCCAAGCGCTAAATAAAGTTTTGGGGCAACACTTTGTCCTGAACTCCCCACCTGTCGGAACGTCGGTAACCAGCCTGCATCTACGATGGGTCGGGAAGAGCCAACTTCAGCATTCAGAGATTTCGCCAACGCTTCCACGAGCGGAATATTTTCTTCCTTACCGATTCCTCGTCCCACAGACACAATTACTTCTGCACCGGATAAATCTACTCCCCCCGACTCTTCCTGAAACGGTGGTTCAGAGACAGTACTAATCATGGATGCACCCAGTTCAACTTCAACGGATCGAGTCTCTGCACTTCCGGAGATCACAGAATCTTCCGGATAAGCCGCTGCCTGAAAACTGACGATGGCCGTCTCTCCTCCCGTTGGAGTGATATCACTTATAAGCTTCCCGTTATAAACCATTCGGGTAAACACCGGAGATTCTCCTTCCGCTTTTACGGAAATCACATCCGAAATATACGGAATTGTTAACTGAGCACTTACTTTCGGCACCCAATCCCGCGCTTGATACGTGTATCCCATCACCACATAGCTTGGAGATTCCTGTGCAATAATCTGTTTCAGCGCTTCTGTGTAACCATCTGCAGAGTATTCCGATAACAAATCGTGTTCAAGTGTCAGTACTTCTCCCACATCCAACGCGGAGGCATTTTCGGCGAGCGATTTAGCATCTTTGCCCATGACTAACACTGCGGTGGTTAAGTTTAATTCCTTTGCCATAGATTGAGCAGCTGCAACAGCTTCTAAACTCATCCGATGTGCCTGCCCCTCTTTTGCTTCAAATACAATTAGAATATCCATCATTCCTCCTACAGAACTTTTGCTTCAGATTTAAAAACATCCACCAATCGTGATACAATTTCCTGTGTATCACCTTCAATCATTTCAGTGCGCTTATCTTTATGCTGGACATACATTTTCGATAACGATTGCAGGGAATCCCCTGTCATCAGTTCATCCTTTTGCAATTCTCGTATTTCTTTCCGTTTCGCACTCATGATTCCTTTTAGAGATGCATACCGTGGCTGGTTAATCCCTGATTGAATTGTAACACAGGCCGGAAGCGATAAGGTCACCCATTGGAACCATCCCGATTCCAACTCTCTTTTGACTTTTAGATTTTCGCCTTGGATCTCTGTTTCAACCACCATGGTCGCGGTTGACATTCCCAATAATTCTCCCAAAATTAATCCTGTTTGTCCGGTACTCATATCATCTGATTGAAGTCCGGATAACACCAGATCAAAGCCTTCATCTTTAACCGCTTCATTAAAAAGGGTTGCTAAAATATACGGGTCAGACTCATGCGAAGATGATTCCACAATATGAATTCCACGATCGGCTCCCTTGGATAACGCTTCACGAATTATTTTTGGCGTCCGATCTGCAGGCCCCATACTAATCGCCACAACTTCACCCTCTCCGGATTGTTCCTTTATTTGAAGTGCTTCTTCCAGGGCGTAGGAATCATTCTCATTCATTTCAAAATTTAGGGAACCTTCTTCTACCCATAACTGATCGGGGTTTACCCTTAACGATGAGTCACTAACCGGGACTTGTTTAACTAATACACCTATTTTCATTAGACTCTCCTCTATTCGGATTTAATTGTTTTTTATTAAGATTCATAAATTCATCATAAACTAGACCGACTGGTCGGTATAGTTTACGGGAATTTGGATTTTTATTCAAGATAATTTTGTCTGTTTTTAAGTGCTAATGTGTTCGGGTGCTTGCCTGCCCGGGGCAGACGGGCCCGCCGTTTTTTTGGCGGATTAGAGTGCTCACTATTTTCTACTTTTCACTTTCTACTCAGAGAACGTAATTTGCCATCCGTCTTATGAATACATTTGTTCTTACACTTCTCTCCGGCTTCTTTGTTATTGCCGGCATAATCATCTTGCTTTGGACATTAAAACGCTGGATCGAAACCCGTGACTGGGATAAAAAATCTAAATAGATTTGTCCTCGTTAATGTCGCTGTAATTCTTGATTTATTATCTCTGAGACAAATCTAAACTGAAAACCCTGCTCTTTCATTTTTGGAATTTCTTCTTTCAAAACATGAAGTGTTTCTTTCTTAACGTGACCAATTCCGACAGCCATCCCCTGTTCTTCAGCTAAAAGTGCCAACTCATTGAGCTGCTTATAAATCAACCCCGGGTCAAAATCATTATCCAAAAAGACATGTCTTCGTATATTGGGGACCATTGCTTTGTCCATAACACGTTGAGCAATCGTATTGGATGTTGTTCGGCTGTCAACAAAATATGATTGGTGACGCAAGAGGACATCACTGACCACACGCATTACCCGAGGATCTTCTGTTGCTTTTGATCCCTGGTGATTATTCATCCCGATTGCTTGGGGAAGATGAGAAAATGCTCTTTCTGTAACCTCCTCAATTTCTGCACTGGTCATTTCCGTCATTAAGCGATATTCCGCCTCACCCTTAGACGCAACGTGCGATTCCATTGGCATGTGAATAATCACTTCGTACCCGACATTTTGTGCGTTTTTTGCAAACGACTGACTGTTCTCATGACCCGGAATTACAGCATACGTCAAGCGTGCATCTAAATCCAAAAAACCTTCGGAGACGACATCGTTCCGGTATCCAAAATCATCAATAACAATGGCTATTATTCCTCGAACTTTTGGGGAAGTGTCCGAAAGTGACTCATCAGGAGTAGCCGGAGGAACTTCTTTTGGTGATATCCAAAATACATACCAAAATAGTGTCAACAGAATAATCCCAAGGAAGGCAAACGGTAAAATTTGGTTTAGAATGAATTGGTTTTGTTGTCTCTGTTTCATCAAGGCAATTGCGCAGATACATCGAGCATATACGGACTTCCCATTCCTTGAGAACCCATACGATATCCATATCCAATACTATAAATTCCGACATGGATATTCACCCCGCCTGAGACGGTAGTCACTTCTCGGGAGAGCTGAGTCCCAAGCTGAAGAGAAATAGATTTATATCGTAATTCATTACCGATTCGAGTTATCAACCCGGATACATTTTGTGAATATTCCATTGTAGCCGTTACATTGTTTGACCATTTTTCGCCGGTAAACAGCGCATCTGCTCCTGCTAGTATTCTCAACGGCAAATTTGGAGTTTCCCTATTTAACACGGACATTGTTCCAAAATTTAAAACGGAAACACCAAATGATAACTTTTCCCATGGATGGTACAAAACACCTGCATCCATCGCCCATCCTTTGGAGTGGTCCGTATGCATTTGCATTTGAAGATGCCGCAGTGTAATGCCATACTTCAACCCTCTTACCTTTTTTGAGTAAGATAAATCAAAGGCCGCGCCATACGTTCCAAACATTGCTAGGGGTTCATCTGTAGGCGTAGACGTTCGTAATTCTATGGTATTCAACCCGGCATACCGAACCAGCACTCCAAGATTTCCGCCAAAACTACGGGTGTAATATCCAACCGTTGTTTGTGTTACGTCTGAAAACCACTGCCCATACGCTGCATGAAGAACAGGGCGTTTTTCAGCTACACTCAGCTCGGCCGGATTGGACACATGCGAACCGGAGATCGAATGAGCACCCATAGCTAATTCCCGAGCATGAATAGGCAGAGATAGAAACTGGGTTCCGATTCCAAATCCCGGTTCAATTAAGAGCGTGAGAAATAAAAATAGAATTAATTTATAACGGATATTCATTGGCCTGATATTTTAATGTCAAATATTAAACGCATACGTAAATATATGCTCAACGCCCGCCACCGAGCCAAATCTAAATGCATAATCTAAAAAGGCTTCTCTTTTTTTGAACACACGATATTTCATTCCGGCACCCAATGAAATGCGTGAGTTACCGATTCCGGCTCTTAAAAAATAATCCTCATTCATTGTGTATTCTGTTCCTATGCGTATATCCAAACCAAGCAAGGATTCGTGGTTAGTAATAACACTTCCATCTCCAACGATATCAACATCCCATTTTCGAAAACGAATTCCCGCCCGGTAAATTGTTGGAAATATTTCCTTGTAGATCATTCCTCTGTCAAAAATTTCTCCCGTATTCCATTGGTACCCGGAATTCAAATCTTGTACCATTAGTCCTGCAGCAAAGTTTTCGTTGGGTTTGATGAGCATTCCCACATCGAATCCGATTCCTTTTCCTGCAACCTCATTGTTGTTCATGGGTAATTGCTGATTTAAGATTTTTATACTAATTCCCACACCAAACCAGCCTTGGATTCTCTGCGCAAAACTAATGTACACGGCATCCTCACCGGAGGATAAATATTCCGTGTGTACAGCCGAAGATGTTCTTCCGTCTATATCGTTGACGCCCGCACTAACCCACGCCAGACTAATTCCTGCGGTCGGAGGAAGTTTAGCAGAAAAAGCAGATGCAATTAATCTACGATCTAACGGCAGTTGCTGATGCGAAAAAGATGCGTGCCGAAACTCTAAAAAGGAGACCCCTGCCGGATTGTTAAACGCTGTAAATCCTCGGTCAATCTCCGCTGTAAATCCACCGCCCATAGCTACAGATCTCGCGGTGGTTCCCATTCGTAAAAAGCTACCTGCATATCCTGCATAATCGCGACCCGTTAATGTACTAATGGTTAAAATGAGTAAAATTAAAATTCGTTGTATGGATTTATTCTTCATTGATTATCTCACTTAACAATAATCAGTTTTAACCAATGATCGCTCGGAGATTGGTTCGCCGATTCTGAATAATTTAGATTGACAAAATAGACACCATTGTCAACCTGCCGTCCGTTCATATCCCGCCCGTTCCACTTTAATGCACCGGCATTTGCATGTCTGCGATCAAAACTCAGACGGTAGACGCGTTCCATAGCAAAATTATATACAGCCATCTCAATAACGTATGAAGCCACATCTCCGGTATGGAACCGTACATATCCATCTTCCCCCATCACATGATGAATGTTTGGTGAAAATGGATTTGGATACGCATATACACCGAGATAATCTGTTCGATAGATTGTCCAATTCCCGGCATTTAAATCGCTGGATCTTCCCAACCCATCTAATGTCCCCATCCATAAAACAGGACGCCCATAATAATCTCGAGTATCTATATTCACGGCAAAAACACTCTGACTGAGAATTTCATCCGTGGCTAGATATGTCGTGTCGATTGCCGGCGGATATTTCGCCCAGGTCTTCCCAACATCCGGAGAAATCCACAGACCACTTTCTGCGCCCGCAAACACGTATGAACCGCTCGTATGCACATTATAGACTCGTTCACCCTGCAGTTCAGGGACAATACTCCATACGTTGTCATCTACCGAGTAACTAAGCCCACGTTCTTCACCCGGGTCTTCTGCGTTCAATGTTGCCGCCCAAATCGTGCGCTCTCCCTGCCAGTTCTGATAGGCAACACTCACCACAAAATTTCCGCTCAATCCGTCTTCAGGGAAAGAATAATGTTCCCAATCTACGCATCCTCCTGATCCAAGAATCCCCCGATTAATTCCGTTAGCGGTTCCTACCCAGATGGTATCTCCATATCCAACAACGGAAAATGCTTTATGGTTATGGTTTCCGCTATCTCTTGGGTCACGCGGATTCAAGTAAAAATTATTCAATATTTCATTTCCGGCTCCATCATCCGTATAGGCAGAATCCGCACATGTGATTAAAAAGCGCTGAGAATCTTTAGGTAGCGGTACTCTGTCCCATTCACTTCCGCTAGATAAATCAAGTCTACGCAATCCGCCTGCCCATGAGGTCGTCCAAATGTAGTCATCGGTAAACGTTGCATCGTATGTAACATTTGCATGATCTGTGGTTACCGGCAACGCCCGAAATATCCTCCCTGCGTACGGGACTAAACTGTCTCCGACTTCATCGACCGGCTGAGGGTAATACGACCAAACCACATGTTCATCTAACGCGGCATCCGTCATATAAAACCCTGCACCAACGGGAGTATCTCCGTCATCGGTAGCCCCCGCACAAAAAAGTTTTTCTCCGAAGACAGCAATGGCTGCAATTCCGTCATTTAGAACCACTTCACTTCCACCAACAAGCGTCAATGTATCCATGGCAATCACGGATACTGAATCCCGCAAAACCGATAGCCCCTGTCCTGTGCCAAGCCAGACGGTGGAATCTCCCTGAAGGCGAATCTCCGTAATCACATTGCTTTTGAGTTCATTTTGGACGGAAAGTGTATCATCCATTGTTTTATGCAAAAGAAATGAACCGGGGTATGAGTTGTTTGCCCATAACATTCCCGATAAAAAAGAAATAATTATAATTCGTAATATCATTGGACAACTACTTCCTGAATAATTTCGTTACCATACTCATTAGATTTATCCTGAACAATAAACGTCCACCTGAATACACCAGTCTTAGTTTGTAAGTTTGGATCTGTATTTCCAACCCCAAATATGGGGACATTAAAACTATAAATCCCGTCACCATCAATCACATCGCCACTTGTTATATTTGAATTGGGATACAATTCAATTTCCCCTCCATCATCATATAGCCAAATAGCCTCTCCATTATTCAGCATAGTGTCCGGGCCAACATGAAAAGACGTAAAACCTACAAGTTTAATATCGTTTAATCCATTTGCATCATTGACGGTAGCTGTTACAAGGTGTAATTCCATTGTTGCTCCAGAAGGTCGTAAAATGGTGTCAGGAGCAGATACTTCAATTAATTCAGGACGAATATTCCCCAATTGAAACGAATCAGAACCCACAACTATATTACCGCCATAAATTGCGTTGATATCTAAATACACCATCCCGGTTGCAGATGACGGGATTGTCTGACTTAATACCGTATCACTATTCGCAATTTTTCTGGAGTAATGTTCGTCCCCGGGCAAAACGTCACCCTCTTCTCCATCGTCATTTAGTGCAATGATATCAGGGATACTGTCATTATGAATTCCATACCATAAAACATTGATTTGCTCAAAAGCCCCTCCTTGAAATTCAGAAGTTATATGAACATCGAAATACAGTTGGTTGGTCGATTGTAAAAAATCGAAATGGACAGAGTTGAGCCATTCGTCTTCCGGTGGTGTGTCCGTAGGTGGACAACCGAAAAATACCAGCACAAACACAAGTAATATCGCGCTACGCATACGTGGAAAATAGGAAAAGTGGTTTTGCATTACAATCTTTCGTTTATTTTTTCTGTGTTGCATCATAAAGATAGTGAATAATGACATCCCCGACTTGCGCTAAACTCGAAGCAGAACAATGGATTGGTGTATCCTGATGTGTATGCCAATAGTTTGTGAATCGGTTCGGATATCGGAAATCAATTATATCTACAGCCGGGATACCCGCCTTTTCCCAAAGTGGTACATGGTCATCATAGATTGTCGGACCCAGCCACTGCTTAAATGCCGGTAATTTCAATTCCTCAGCAATTTTCCAAAGTTTTCGTACCAGCTGCGGGTTCTGTTTTAGTGAATTCCGCTCAATCGGAATATTGAGTTCCGTGTCACCTACCATGTCTAAGATAATTGCTGATTCCGGCTTTGATATTGGCAAATGTTCTGCAAAATATTTTGATCCTTGTGCGTAACTTTCGGGGTCTCCTTCTCTCCCAAGATCTTCACCGTCAAACAGGACAATCGTTACCCCAATCGGCGGTGGATGGCGGTAAAATATCTCTGCACATTCCATCAAAATCGCGACACCGCTCGCTCCGTCATTTGCCCCAAGGATAGGTTCATCCCGGCGGGCAATATCGGGGTCTCTGTCTGCCCACGGACGAGTATCCCAATGAGCTCCTAGAAGGATTTGCCGTTCGGCGTTCGGTTGGAATCGTGCAATAATATTCGACAACGAATATGTCTCGCCGGTTCGGGTTTCGGTGAGTGTGAACGATTGGGTAAATATAGTGTCTGCCACCGCGCCAAGTTTTTGCAGATAATATTCCTTGCAGATAGCGTATCCCTCTGAGCCGGGATTTCTTGGGCCAAATGCGCATTGTTGTTCTAAAAATTGAAATGCCATATCTCCTGAAAATGTCGGGACAGATGATTTGCATCCTGCAAGCATACCGAGAAAAACCAATAATATGTATTTTTGAATTTGCCTCATTAATTACTTATCTTGTTCCAATATTTTCCCCCGTAAAGCACACGGGATTTCCTCTTCATTCCAACATTTTTCCTTTTCCATGTTCCACGTTCTACCCACTGATGGCAATATTGACATCAAATCCAAAATCCCTGTCAATTTTACGTCCCATCGTTTTTGAATCACTTTCTCTGTACTCATATCGGATGCCGCCACTCACTTTACTTGTAAATGAGTAAGAAATTCTTGCTCCTATTTTCCACCCGGAATTGAACGCCTGTTCAGAAAGTGTGATTTTATCCCCTGAGGCCATTGTTTTGCTTTCATTCATATCAAAATTTAGTGTAAAACCCATAGAATTATCAATTTCCAAATTCTCCAAAAAGGGCAACGGAATTGTAAACCCTCCCGACAAGTTATATCCTACACTTGCATTAAGTGTTTTGTCGGTTTTTAATGTTAGACCCGACTGTAACTCATCTAACGTACGACTGTAATTTTGTCGAATTGTCAATGATATACCTTTGTTTAGCTTCATCGTTAACCCAACGAGCGGAGAAAAAATTGCATTAACAGAGGTCTGTGTTTGTGCATCTTTTTGTTGACTCACAAATGTATTGATATGGAAAAAATCAATATCCGTTATTTCAGCACCTTCAAATTTCCACGCCACGGATTGCTTACCGCTGAATGCATGTTCCAAAGAAACAGTCGTCGCGATGGATTTCAATAAAGGCAACTTTTCAAGTCCACCCATTCGCAAGCTCCACCCGAAGAAAGGAAACCCCTTTTCCAGTTGCTCTCCAAAGGCAAGATAATCTCTCGATATCGATCGGGAATCTATCCCTGTTCCTCCACGTGAGACACTGACATTTTGGGCATAATTCATGCTGATGGTGACGCGTTTTATAGGTTTCAATCCTGAACGAAGGGTCAAATCCTGTTTGTGATCCCAATTGCCGATATTCGTCCCCACGCTGGACGAGTGTTCTAATCCATGGTCTCCAAGCCATCCAAATTTATATCCGGTAGGGACATCCCCAAGCACGCCATTTCCGCCTCGATTGAATGTTTCTTTATAGGTAAAACTTATCGGATCGATCTTTTTCGTTATGGAATGAAAAAATGTCAGCACCGGAATATCCTTCTTCTCCGTAGTATTCTGTTCTTTTGGTTTGTCACCTTCACTGCCTCCCCGCCCTCTACGTCGCCCCCCTCTTGTTTGTTTTTTTGAGGATGGTGGCTTATAGATTATTTCAAAGATATTTGTGAAGTTTAATGACAGATTTGTTGAAAACGCTAATTGAGATCCAATCCTCGCCCCTTCCGCTTCTCTCCCACGTGCTTGACTCCATGAATAATTTGCGGAATAATTGAAATTTGGTTTAAACCATTCTAATAATGTTGGCGTGAACGACGTTGAAAAACTTTCTGATGTACCGGTCACAATCCCGGGATCAAGGTCCCTGACCGCCATCCAAACATAGCCGCGAAAATCATCCATATCACTTTGTGCAGAATACCCATACTTTGTGGTGATACTTTCCATAATTTTATAATCTAAATTTAATTTTCGGTTCAGCCCAAGATTGTAATCATCAGGTGTCGTTCCGCCAATTCGGGCTTGCTTTTGTGTCAGTCTTTCGCTGAAATCAATACTTGCATTGAATCCGGTGGGCAAATAATATAAATGCATCTCACTAAACGTCGTTCCAATCAATGGAACTCTTTCCATCCATTTAAACGGACGCAGATAATTATCCTTGCCAAAAGATAAACTGTAACTCAGCTTGCCGGAATATGATTCCTGATGGTTCTCTGAAAACGAGACATTAGATTGATCTGTTTGAGATGCACTGAAGCTTGTCTGTATCTGATCCAGTGTATATTTAATAAACGGATTCTCAGATTTTGTTGTTTTTTTCAGACTCGTACTGATTGAAATAGATTGGTTTCTTGATAGAATAGAATCCGGTGGTGTATTTCCGGCAAGGATATCAGTGTCCGGATAGTATTTTGGGCGATTCTCTGTGTTCGAAAATGACGTTGTCAGCGGGATAGACAGCCCAAACCACTTCGGTAAAAGCTTATGAAGCTGAAGATTGGTACTCACACGAAAATCTTCACTGGTTTGGTTAGAACCCAAACGCTGCTGCAAAACATGAAAATCCGCATCTTTACGACTGTAACTGATCGTAGCATTTCCTATATCTGCCAAGTTAAACTTTGACACAACCCGCATTGCCACTCCTCGGTCTTTCTTCACACCGCTCAATCGGAGTTCATCCAGCCATACCTCCCCGGAGGTTTGTCCATTCCCAACGTTGCGTATCCCAACATTGATAAACTGAAGACGGTTCATCGCGGGTTGCCCTTTTATCCGCACTCGTTTTCCGGTTCTTTGGCTGTCAGCATCTGTAAAAAAGTACCATTTAACCGTTGTAGAATCTATGAATTCATCCGTAGGATTAATTTTTGTCACGTTATCTTCTGACTGTAATTTTAACTTGGTCAGCCAGTTTAAATCCAATTCAATTGAATTCCGCCCTTTGTCCTCATCCCAGCCATCGTAAACCGGCTGAATTATTTCATAAAAATCTTCCCCGCGACCAAACTGCATAAATAATTCAATATCTGAATTATCTACCCAAATTTGTTCGCCTTGTCCATACACATACATTTTTAGTTTATCATACGTTAGAAAACTTTTTGCTCTGTCGCCCGAAAATGTCATCTGAGTATTTCTGGCAGCTGCTTTTTGTCCGGGTTCAAGTCTATCAAACTTCAAGACAAGAGATTGTTCCTTTGCGCGGATTTCATTGATGCGATCATACTCTCCTTTTACACCTTTTGGCGGAAAATAGATATCCGCATTATCCTCTGTATTGATGACTGTAATTGCAAACACACTGTCGTCTCTTACATACGCAACAGAACCGGAATCGGCGACACCCAGTTCTGTCCAGACATTCCCAACTATTTCCATTTTTGCAATGGATAAATGCGCATCACCATCCTCAACCCCAGACCAAATAAGCCGCAAATTTCTTATTTCTGTCCAATCGTTTACCATTCCGCCGGCAACACTGGTATCTGCTAAAGAGAAATGACTTAACGGAACTCGATAAAGTCGCCAGCCGGTCGGGGCACCATCTTTGATTGTCTCACCTGCAAGATATTTTACAGCATCAGGATGGTCAGAGTCAAGGGAAAACCCTTTAGTAAAATAGTCATTTACTTTATCAATGGAGCCGGAACGATCCAAATCTTCTGTATCAGGATATTTTCCACCTTCCTGAATTTTAGACCCCGTTCCATTTTTTTCTGTGCCATTGACGTAACGATAATCCGTACTTCCTTCGTTGTAAAACCAATTATCTCCGTTAGGATCTTCAGGGTCAATATCAGCGGTTGTATTGATGTCCACTGTCTCCCCCAACGTTAGATATTCTGAGTAAGATAACGAATCCAAACATCCGCCCCAGCCATTTTCATAAGCATCAAAACATCCATCCAGCCCCGTATCTTCATTATCTTCTAAGAATCCATTCCCTAGTGCAAGCCCGGATTCCGGTTGGTCTTCGGTATTTAATCCTCCGTCTCCGTTGCTGTCTTCGCTGATTTTTCCAAGATTAATACTTAAAATTCCCTCTGTTCCTTTTAACCATATTTCAAAAAATTTACTGTTCGTTTGATCGTAATCTCCGGAATACAATGATGTTGTTAATCCTGACCATACGTCTGAATTATCTATCCCCATTTCATCTTGGTGAGTTCGCTTTTTCTGATGCAGCACTAATATATCTGTCGTTTCGTTTTGTGCCCGAACAGATGTAGACTGGTTAGGCCAAATATCTTTTGTCCGAACCTGCGTATACGGATTGTACCAATACATTCGTGCTCTGTTTAACTGTGAAATAGGTTGTAACGTCAAGGGATTTAACGGTGCTGCTGCTGCTTTCCAATATCTCCTTTGTATCGGGGGAGAGGTTGTTCGCTTTGACCCCTCAAAATCATCAATGTACGCCACACCATTCGGATCACCGGTCTCAGGGTTATTAATCGGGTTCGGGTTTGGCATCACTTGGGCAATTTCACCTTCGATGGATAAAGAGGACATTTTTTCTGTGCTAATCATCGGCAATTTATTGAGGGCGCGGGTTACTTTTTCAAAATCCCATTCGTAGCGACCATTCAAATCCCAAATAAAATTCCGGGTCGGTTCATATCCCACTTCGATTTTCTCGTTCATAATCGATTGATTAAAATACAATGCCGTTGCTCCAAGGAATGAATTCTTCCCCAAATCCATTTGGGCACGGCTTCCGAAGATAACTTTTTTATCGAAGGACACAAGTTCGTGTTTATCGTAGTTCACCTCAACGCTGGCATTTGGATCCATTTCATTTAAAAATACAATCGTCCCTGAGAAATTATCAATTTGATAATCTACCCCACGAACTTGTTTAACTTTGTCAATAAAAACCTCTTCACTGCCTTCTACAAGCATAAATCCAAGATTGATCGTTGAGCTGACATTGGTATAATCCACTTCGATGGTGAATCGACTGTCGGCATGAATATTGGTTGTGTTCGATGATTGATACATTGTCCCGGTGCCAAGATACTCCGCCAGTAATTCATTGGTCGTACCTCCGTCCAGTGAATCCACATACGTAAACGGATGCAGTGCCGGGAAATGCAGCTCTCCAAGCTGAAGACTGATAATGTTCCCGTTTTCGATGTCTATCAATTCATCGGGCTGGTTGATGCCATTTTCATTTTTAATATCCAATCCAAACTGGGTAATATAAGGTCCGTTTGTATTTCTATCCTGAATTGGAGATGTTTGATTGTACATGATGCGTACGGCAAAATCTTCGGGGTTAATGTTCGACGCTCCAAGATAATATACATTTTTAAACATCAAGTCCCATACCGGATGGCTTGGGGAATTGTTTTGTGGTTTTAACATTTTCAGCACTAATAAACTGTCTGATGCCGACACGCCATGCCCGACGTTTAACACCGTATCACCCGATGTACGGTGCACCAAAGAATAATGACAAGCAAGGACATCATCCTGTCCTCTGGTTCTCATTCGGATATATCCTAAATCTTCAGAAACAATATAATCATTATTTCGCTCAAGTTTTAAATAACTTCCCTGTTTACTATAATTAGGGTGCGGGTCGCTCCAATCTGTAGTATCAGGTGGCGGATCTCCGGCGTATGCCGTTCCTTCATCTGCTCCGGGGTTATTTGACCTATCAAATTTATACAGCTCAAAATTCTTCACAACAAGTCCATCGTTATAAATTATATGAAGTCCCTCTGTATTCAGCGGGTAAAAGGGGGCTATTCCAAATGGAGATTCTACGAGAATTTCCAGTGAATCAGAAACCACACCATTTCGATACCAATCGTGGATGAAAAAATATTGGTCTTTAATATATTGATAATCTTCGATTTTCTGCGTTTCTGACTGCCCACCACCAGACCATTTTTGTTGTTCTTTTTTTGTCTGTTCAACGGATGCAATGGTCGTAATATCTATCGGACCAAGTTTTGAGATTGCTTTGATTCCAAACAACCCTTGATTGTTCCCAGAAAACGTTACATACTGTGTAGAAGGCAGAGAGAGAGAAATATTTCCGGCTTCCAGGCTCTGGAGGATTTCGTCTTCTTTCCCTTCATACTTGATTCGAATATTATTTTCCCAATCAAAATCACGTTCAGAATCCTGGTCCATGGATACCGTAATGCGATCTCCGATTTTCCCCTCAATACTCAGGTTTTGCTTCTGGTCAAATTCGATATGCGTATTTTGAGTCTCATTAATGCTGGAGCGCACCAATTCCTGATCTTGGAACACCATCTTCCCGGAGATGTTCACATTCCCACGAACACGCAAGGATGCTCTGCCCAGTCTACCCAGATCAACACCAACCACCTCCAACGTACTCGCACCCCGTCTTGATTTTTCTTCTTTAGATGTTCCGGTACTAAATGTAACATTTTCAATAAATTTCAATTGCCGATTTCGTTTCAAATTTTTTGAAAAATACCAATCAAGTGAAGCGGTAAACGGAATTCGGAGAGTTCTTCCATCGATGGTCTCAGAAAATGTGATGGTGGACCAATCCTCAGCAATCGTAAGGTCGATAACACGACGACCGTAAGTTACGTCAAACAATCCTATGGGAGATCGAAGTGAATCTTGATAAACACCGATTGGCTTCGGAATTTGAGGAAAGGCGCTAACGACAAACGGCGACGACGGCACATAACTCTCCGTCAGAGTAAATGACTCCGCAGAAAGGAATGGCGACAGCAAAACACTGCCTAAAGCCAAACGAATGACGATATTGACCAACTGCCCTTTGTTCAAAGGATTTCCTATTATTTGTTTTTGGTTTTTTGGGACAATTTACATCCCTGTCTATTAGCAGTTGGTTTAGACAATTCTCCTCTATGTATTAGAAGTTTACGAAGATTTTGTAATGCAAGTCCACGATGACTGATGATGTTTTTTTCCGCATCAGACATCTCTGCAAACGTCTTGTTTATGGTTGGGACAAAAAATATCGGGTCGTACCCAAAACCACTATCGCCAATCGGAGTTTCTGTAATCACTCCTTTAATGCTGCCCTCAGCCTGAAGTTCCTTCGTCCCGTCGGCATACGTCATTACGGTGCGAAAGGTTGCTACTCTTTTCTTTTGAGGGATACCATTCATCGCTTTTAACAATTTCTCAATATTCTCAGAATATGATGCGTGTTCTCCGGCATACCTTCCCGTGTGTACACCGGGGTCACCGTTCAACGCATCCACTTCTAATCCTGTATCATCTGCAATCACCGGCATCCCGGTTAACTGAAAAACTGTGTTGGCTTTGATAAGAGAATTATCCGCAAGCGTTTTGCCTGTCTCCTCAATCTGTCCAATTTCCGGAAAATCCTCCAGCGTCAAAAAAGGAATATTAAAATCCCGCAGCACATTTTGAATCTCAATCAGTTTGTCAGGATTGTGCGTTGCTATAACGATGTTTTCCGGTGTTTTACTCTGGTCGGACATTGATCGCTTTATCTCCGCGCATCCCAAAATCGACATCAAATACGACACGCTGACCAACTGGCAGACCACGTTGCTGTACATGTTGACGCAACCCACTTACATGAAGAAAATAATCTTCTCCGTCATCCCCGGAAACAAAACCGAAGCCTTTGGTTCGGTCATATTCTTTGACCGTACCGTGTTTCATTTTTCCTCGATACTCAGAAGTTCTACCTCAAAGATAAGTGTGCTGTTCGGACCAATTTTCGGATTCGGCCCACGCTCGCCATAAGCAAGGTTGGATGGAATATACAATTCCCATTTTGACCCGACCGGCATAAGCTGCAGTGCTTCACTCCAACCGCGAATCACTTGTTTTACTCCAAACACCGTGGGTTCTCCTCTTTCAACGGAGCTGTCAAAGACAGTATCATCAAGTAATTTCCCAGTATAATGTACTTTTACTTTATCCGTATCTGTGGGTATTGGGCCGTCTCCTTCGATTAAAATTTTGTATTGAAGTCCGCTCTCTATTGTGCGTACGCCTTCTTTTTCTGCATTCTCTGCTAAAAATTCTTCGCCTGCTTTTTTGTTGACTGTAGCTTTTATCCGGCTAAGTTCAGCCTGTTTATTCCGATGTTCCATCTGATACGCAAGACTGATATCTTTCATTTGAGCTTCTGTCAGCGGAGTTTCATTTTCCAAAAACGCATCTTTAAACCCTTGCCCAAACACAGAAGGATCTACTTCTACTGCCTGAATGTTAAAACTTTTTCCAACGTCGTACCCAATACTGTAGCTGATGGAATCCTTTTTTGTTCTCAAGTTCGCTGTACTATCGGAATCGTTTTGTGATGAATCCGAGCAAGCCGTTAATCCAAGCACAATCATAATCAATATTATTTGCTTCATGTTTACCCTTTTATTATTTCTTTCATTGTCGTTAAACTGTCACGATACTTCTTCATCGTGGCGCGGAAATTACATCAATTTTATCTTCTTTATTGGAATAAATGTTGTAAATGTGAGTTTGCCCATAAAATGCCGATTATTGTCTTTACATCTGAGATTTCACCCCTCCATACCATCTTCACCGCATCTGTTAGCCGTGTTGGTATCAATTCGATAAACTCATCGTGATCTGTATTTTGCTGAGTGAGAGTTAATTGGTCAGCGAGAAACAGCCACATTCGTTCATCACTGTATCCGATGCAGGGATGGATCTCTGTCAACTCAGTCAACTGATTTGCGACGAACCCAATCTCTTCTTCCAACTCTCGTTTTGCTGATATTACGCGATCTTCCCCTTCATCAAGTTTCCCTGCCGGAAGTTCGATAAATTCTTTTCCCATCGGATATCGGTATTGACGAATCAACGCAAGTTTTCGATCAGGGAGGATGGGAATCATTACGACCGCCCCAGGATGTTTAATATACTCCCTGCCCGTAATACGCCCATTCGGCAATTGGACTTCATCTTTCCAAACATCCAACAGAGCACCCTTAAAGATGTGGGCCGATTTTAATTTTGTTTCTGTTAAATTCAATATTAGAGTGTCAATGTGTTCACGTTACAGAGCCCGTCAATTACACCGGCACGGTGAACCGTTTACAAGACAGCAAAACGTAATTACCTCGGAATATCCAAAGTAATTACGTTTTACGTGTTACGATTTCAATTGGTTTATAAATCCTCGAGAAGTTCCTTTGCTTCTTTTTGAAGGATGCGGTCACTGTCATTGGTCGCGGTTTTTCCAATGGCGGTTTTGTACGCATTGCTTGCTCCGTCTTCATCATCAAGTTCTTCATAGGTTTTTCCAAGCCAAACATAATTACGAATATCTTCGGGGTCCAAAGTAATCGCCTTTTTAAAGAAGTCGCGACCTTCTTCAAAACTGGCATCCGGGGGTGTGGCATAAACCCAGCTTGCAATCTTGCGCTCAATCCAGCTCAAATCAGCCAAGATGAAATGCCAACGTCCCATCACATGGTAATTCCCATCATCTTCCGGGTCCAATTCGATTGCTTTCAACGTATGTTCTGCTACTTTGTAGGAGTTTTTAATTTTCTGCTCAGACCCTTCAATGATGCCGACTTTCCCAATACAGATTGCAAACCATTTATGCGATTCTGCTCTATCGTCTTTCATGGCAAGCGCTTTCTCAGCATATCCCAGAGCTTTGTAAATCTGCTCGTTGCTGTAGGCTTCATCGTCAGAATTATCGTAAAAGTCAAAATGTGCACGGGACAATCTCCAAATCACTTCAAAGTTCCCCGCGTCCATTTCTTCTGCCTGTTTTAACAGGGAAAAGACTTCTTCGTACTGTTTTGCTTCATGCGTATCATCTGCCTGCTGAATCAACCCACTTACATCCTGAGCAAGTAGCCCGGAAACAAGGATTGACAGCAAGGCGATCATGGTTTTTTTCATTATGATTCTCCTTAGTTAGAAATATTCAATGTATGTAATCTTTAATTCTCGGTTAAAATATTGGACTTTATCCTCGTCAAACAAAAGATTGTTAAAATCCAACTCTAAATGCAGATGCTCCACAAACGTCCAGCGGATTGCCACATTCAAATATCCCCCACGATTCAATGCAATTGTTTGAGCTGTCATGTCATTTTCATTCAACGCAGCATTATATTCCATAATGAAAGACAGTTCAGGATTAATCTCCAGGTTTGTACCAAAAAATAAATTTAGGTCTTCATCTCCATCTTTGTTTTCTAAAAAATTATAATTGGTTCCTGCATGGAGTCCAAAATTCCCCAAAGGCGATTTCCAGTTCTTACTTGCTGCCAAATAGAACCCAGGGGCTTTCGTGTCGTATCGCTGGAGGAATTCTTCATCATGGTAAGACCCGAAACCTTGTGTGTTTAACCCCAAAGAAATTCCGGGCATGGTCATAGATTCATCTACCAAGCGGTATTTCAAATTAGCTTCAGGGCGAGGGTACGGCACAGCTAAACTATCTCCAATCAGATAGCTGGCTCCATACGAAAGGCCAAACTGAAATCGATCGGTAATCCCGACCGCAAGGCCAATAGTAAGCCCACCTTCTTTCTGCATCCGTAGGTCAATCGAGTAACTTCCTCTGACCAATGTTCCGGCAGTTGGAAGCGTAATTAAATCCACCGGGGGAGGATAACTGACAGATTGGGCGTTCAATCCTGACAAAATCATCACAAACAATATTATAGAAAATACTCGTCTCATGTTGTTGCCTTTTGTGAAAATCATGTGTATAATTTACCGTACATCTGTTTTATCTACAACATGAGAAATACACTTAATTTGCATGAAAAACAACCTCTCCCCACTTGGACTTGATACTCTCTACCGTGTTTTTTGGGATCGTCAAAATATGTTTATCATCTTTCATTCGAACAATAAACCCATGTTCGTTGTCACCTAAATAATCTATTTCAAATAATTCACCGGACGTTAGCATAAGCAAATCCCATTCCAACTTAGGAATCATCTCCGGGATTGGTGATATCACACGCCGAGAAACCAACTCTTTCAAAATAATGTCAGCTTCGTCCAAAATATTTCCGGTTTTTAGAAACGGAACGCCGTAAAGCTGATCTGCCGGTGCCATTTGTAATGCGATGTGGCTAACCAAGCTATCATTTTGGTCAAACTCCCATAGTTGTGTAACATCCAATGGGGCATGTGTAACATAAATAAATCTTCGGACTGTTCTATTATTTGGCAGCTCTCTCCAAATTTCTTCTTTTATCAATCCTATATGATCGTAACGAAAATCTATTTTCCCGTATAGAAATCCGTCAACCGTGAGGAAAATAATATATTGAGCTTTACCGGTTTTATCCAGAAAATAATGTGTCTGCTGGCCAATGAAGTACTCCTTGCTCCTCTGCTGTAGAGTGGTTAACCTAAATGCTTGACTCCACAATTCATCCTCACCATAATGAATAATTTTCTCCAAAATTGCATCCTGATTATACAATGCTTTTTTCTTTAGAACGCTCCCGGAATCATAGGTTAAAACTTCCCGATTCAACGTATCTTCAAAAGCAGAAATATGAACAAGAAAAATCGGGAGTTTATTTTCATTGTATGAAACAATCAAATGGGGGTTCCCGCTACGTTCTGTTGCCAACATCGGAATCCCCGAGATAAAATCTTTGTTGTCGGAATAATATTGTACAAAAGCCGTTTCCATGGTGCTTTGAGCAGACAAAATCGAAAATAAAAATATAATTCGGAGGATTTTCATAATTAATATTTCCATCCTACCGGTCTGTGATCAGAAATATTTGTTTCATACTCTTCCCATCCACCCTCAAGAAAATCATCAACGCGAATAGTCCTCACCTCAGAATTTGCAGATTCAAATTCATCGAAGAGTTCATTTGTGATTAAAATGTGGTCGATATGACTGGGCCATGTCGGATAGGAATAGTCAGAGGAATGTCCATTGGCGATATTCATATCCGTAAATTTAAACTGATTTGGCTGAGAAATGAAATTCCAAAATACATTATCTGACGCCGGTTCATCAATCTCGTCATTATAATCACCGATGATAATTACTTGTGTTTCAGCCCATGATTCTTCAATATATGTTTGCAGTTTTAGGCTTGCTTCTTGCCGGCGAGTTTCTTCGTCCCAGGAATCTTCTTCAATCTCACCATTTCCGCAACATTTTAAATGGTTGTTGATAATCACAACCTCTTGTCCATTGACCACGACCCGAAGCACATAGGGTTTTCGCGGAAAGGCTCGCCCTTCATCCTCATAGATTTCAAACGGAGATTGAAGAACAGACACATTTTCTGTGTTAATAATATACGCTAATTGTTGTCCTGTGCTTCCGGTACTCCCGGCTCTGTAACCAATCCACGTTTCTGATCCAGTAAAGCTGTTCAAACGGTCCACGACTAACATTAGAGCGGAACGACTTGTTATTTCCTGAAAACCTAAAACATCGGGATTTAATAAAAATATGATTTCTGCAACTCGATTCACTGTCTCTGATGATTTAGGGAAATATTCTAAGTTCCACGTAATAACTTCAAACGTCGAATCTGTCCCAAATGACAGCCC
>JACNKV010000090.1:35407-42327 GCA_014381855.1 Fidelibacterota bacterium
TCATTAACCGGGATACTCCACATAACAGGGCGATGGTCCGATAACGTGCTCTCATAAATATCCCATCCACCGACAACATCCTCTACACGTAAAGTTTGTATCTTCCCGCCGGATTTATGTTCATCAAAGAAGCCTTTTGAATATAAAATATGATCTAAAATACTTGGGACAATCCATTTAGGATAGGATGCTTGAGACGTATCCGCAGCGATTGGCATCGTCGCAAATTGAAAATGTTCCGGGTCATCCAAAAACGCGTTAAAAGACTGGTTCATTCCTTTGTCTGTGAGTTGATCATTCCAATCTCCAACAACGACAACATTTTCATTTCCATTTGCGATGTGCTGCTCAAGAAAATCATGAAGTTGTTCCAAGGATTTCTGTCTGCGATATAACCCATCTCCGCAACATTTTAAATGTAGGTTTACAATCGAAATTTCTCTGTATGCATTCCCACAATTCCAAACAAAATCTGCCATCATCGGAGGACGTCCGGCAAAATAATAGTCGTTAAACGTAAAAGGTTCATATTGCCCTAAGAATGTTACCACATCTTTTCGGTAAACAATTGCCTGATCCATAAAAGATGACTGCTCACTCAAAACAAATCCATGGTCGGGGAGATACTCCATCAACTTGGCAAACTGATGTATGTTTTTGATTTCTTGCAAAGCAACGATATCCACCCCCCATTCATGGATGATTTCCGCGGCATATTTTAGCGTCGTATCTCCGGCTGCAGGAAACCATTCTAAATTCCACGTAACAATTTCCAATTGATCCGGTCTCCCTAAATTGGGTACATCAAAAATATCTGTATCCGTCAGTCGTCTGTTCTTCGAGTTACACATACCGCTTGATGGGTCAGTAGAAAATGTCAGCCTGTTTTCATAGTACGATATTTTTGCATCGTCTACCCAATTTTGGATCGTCTCTGCCATAAGCGGGTCAGGTGGAATATCGTCCTCCAGCAACGTAATAAGCATCCCGCGGTCGGTTGGATATTCATAGCCTGAAATCGACTTTGTTTCATCATCAATCAATAATTCCAAGTGCCCGATGCCGGTAAGGTTACCATAACTTTGAACAATCAGCGTGTGCGTATTGGGATCTTCCCATGGATGATCATATCCCTTCGCAATTCCACCGGTAACGATGACATCAATCCCTTCAACAAAATGAGCAAACTCCATTGCATTTAGGATGTGGGAATTCTCAGGTTCTCCTCCATCTTTTAAACGCAACATAAATGTATCATATTCATCTTTACGATCATACGGAATTCCCAAATGTGCCAGTAAAACCACAATATCCGCACCGTTCGATTTGGCTTGATCCACCAACGTTTGAGCGGTGGATATTTCAGGAAGAAAATCTAATCCTGCTGTATTACTTGGAAAAGTTTGGTTCGGAATATCTTTCTGTGTCAGACCAATAATAGCGACGGTGGCATTGCCTATTTGTTTATAAATAATTGGAGTAAGCCACTTCGGTTTTTGCCCTGTACTTTCTTCAATAATGTTCCCGGACATCATCGGGAAGTTTGCTATCTCTGCAAGATGCTGTAAATTACGGACACCCTGGTCAAAATCTTTTAATCCGGGAGTAATCGCATCGTACCCCATCTTGTTCATCCAGCGGATAATTGTTTCACCTCCATCCAACGTCCCAAGTGGTGTTCCTTGGAAAATATTCCCGCCATCCAGCAACAAAACATGTTCACCCTTTTCTTCGGTTTCACGCCGCACATCATTAACATATTCATACGCACCTGCTCCTCCACTTAACATTGGTCCAAATTCCGGATTCATAAACCACGCCGGAGTCTGGTGGATTGATCCATGGATGTCGTTGGTGAAAATGAGATGGAGTTTTGTATTACGTGCATAAATACTGCTTAAAACACATAAAACGTAAAACGTAAAACGCAATACTGTGATAGATATCGATTTTGTGCTTTGTGTTCTATTCACAATTTTATAGAGCGTACTTTAGTGTAAAGGTCGCAACCGCATTGGATTCTTTGACGGTATCGAGATGTGGTATCTCTTCGGATACTGCAATAAATAAATCCTCATATCGGTAACTAAGTGAACCAAAAACAATTCCAAAATCGAAGGTTGCATTTCCCCATTTATAGGCACTCCCAAGTGTAATGCGAGTGGTTTCAAACTCCTGCCCTAATGGCGATTCACTAAAGATAAAACCAAAACGGAACGGAATTTTATTGTAAAACACATGCTCAATTCCACCGTGAATTTCCCACGTCTCTTGGAGTGTATACGGAACCGCTTCGATAGGAAGGAGGGTCTCAATTGGGGGATACGCTTCCACCTTAAATTCTGACCAGTTTGTGTAATGCAATTCCAGGACAGCTTTTGTGGCAATCGGATTTTTCATTTTAGCTTCAATCCCGACAACAAATTTCTCCGGAAGTGTTGTGATAGTATATCCGGTCGTATCCCACCCAGCCGGATTCCAATATCCTGGTAATTGGGTGCGTTCATTGATCGTCGGAATGCTCCATAGATTTCGAAGCACAATTTCAACACCGGACTGATACGAAAATCCAACCGTCAATCCGTGCGTGGGTTGTACGGCGGCTCCCAGCGTAAACATCATCGGATTTCCGTCAAGTTCTACGATACTGTCAAAGTTAAAGGTTGTGTCCGACGCCAAAGCATCGTCCGGTTCCAACACATTAATTGCATAGCGGTCTTGGATGTCTTTACCGCTCAACATTTGCACACTCGCTCCCAGCTTAATAAATTGTATCAGTGAAGCACTAAATCCAAGATTCGTTGCCATGATTTTACCGCTACGTTGAATCTCATGATATCCCCTCACCGGATCGCGATTGTACGTTCCTGACGGTAAACTTCCTCTTATTTCTTCGGCATAATCGTAGTTAAAATCCCAAAATGTGGATTGTGCCAGACCAACGTGAATATCCATCGGAAGCGCCGCAACCAGTCCACCCTCCATGTTGGGATACCAAAATCGGTTCGCTGCATATACATTCTCTGTGACCACATCGTCAAACATATCCATCACAGGATAAGATCGTTTCTCTTCAAATCGCCGGAGAGAGCCATTTATCGTTGCCGTTAACAATTGTCCGCGTGTGCTTAACATCGCCGGGTTCATCCAAAGATTATCAATACCTGCAGATGTTGCAACTCCTGACATTCCCATGGATAAGGAACGCGCTGAGGATAATCTCTGTCCCTGTGGAAGGATTAAAGAGAAATATGATTGAGCAACTATGCCCGTGTGGAGCAAAAGCAACGCGATGACAATAATAAATTGTTTGGGGTTGTACGTTTTTTTATTCATAAAGTGACTTTAATGTTTTCTGTTTTATTTCTATGACTCTTGCCTGCCCTGTGGGGAAGTATGACCATATCGGGGCGGAATATTATTTTGACTAAAACGCATAATCCACCTGAATTCGAATATCGGAGGATTCTGACAGTCCGGTTAATCCGTCCATGTTTTCTCTCACGTATGCGGTGGCATTTTCTGGCGCAAATGCATAGTTTGTAACCGGCAATCCAGTATCAACTGTCCACTTGACACGCACCGCCCAATTATCTCCAAGCCGTGAAAAAATTGAAACCCACCAACGAAGTGCGTCTGTGGGACTATCAAACACTCTGAAATCTGTATCTTCAAAATTCCATATGAATCCATTGTAAATCATTGCCTGGCTCATAATTTTTAGTCGATCGGTAAAATTATGGGTCACCTTAAATCCAATGGCTTCACTGCCAACCCCGGCACTTCCGACAAGTGCAGGCGCACGACCCGTCACCGGATCAATTGTCAATCTCCGGCGGTTTGTAAAATCTACGGTGGAATTCACATAGAGCAGTTCAAGGTTGTCGTATCGTGATAAACGAAGTTGGGCACGGATAATGGTTTCTCTGGAGTAAAATGTGGACGGATCCATTTCATTATACGCGGCGCGCATCTGCCATTTCTGACGGATGTTGAACCGATAATTAAAGACCGGACGGAACTGCAGTTTTACAACCGAGCGATAATATCGGGCATTGTCTGCGGTACGGGTCCATGTGTCAAAATCTGTGCTCACTACAAATTGCCTGTGGAATTGATATCTACTTGAAAAATACACTCCGCGTTCAGATTGGGGCTGCGCCGCCGCACTGTATAAAAACCCATAAATAGGATCTTCTAAATAAAATGTGTCCTCAAAAATCGTCCCTTTATATCGCTGGTAATTTGAAAACGACCGCTGATATGGATTATCATAATCCAAATCATAATCACGATATACGATCAAAAAGTTTAAACTGTTAAATTGCAAATATGCACTAAAGACCAATGCCCGCGGATCGGTGGAAAAATTGCCGATAATTCCGTCTTTGTCGAGAATCCCATATTCTCCCTGCAAAGCAAGGTTTTTAATGACAGCGGTGAAATCCATGCCAAAAACTCGGCGCATGGCTAAAGCGTCATCCCAAAGAGGTGACTCGGCAGAGGATGCATACATCGCTTCAATTTCTGTGTCCGCAGTATTGCCGATTGACGTTAAATATTTTCCTTCTGCACTCGTTTCGATTACGGTGCGAGCAATTTGCGGAGAAAGTTCTCTATCGTACAAACTCTCGTAAGATGAAAAACCAAGAATCATTCCCGGGGTGAACATAATTCTGAGATTTCCGCCAAAAGTAAGTTCATTAACTTGGTTCATCATGGGATATAACAACGCCCCGTTAAATCCTATATCGGTCCTTGGATAAAGCGTGATGAGACTTGAAAATGTGCTGTCCAAATTCATCACGGCATCACGCGGACGCATAGAGACAAACCCAAATGCATTGAGTTTGCCCGATGATGCCTGTACTGCCACGCCACGCAGAGCATATTCAAAAGATTGAGACAGGTCGGGGAACACGCCAACAACTCTGCGACTCCATCCGTATCCGGAGCGTCGCGGGGCGAAAAAATCTGTGCTTTCAAACACAACCCCCTGTCCCATTGTGGCTGAAAAATTTCCGACTATCAATCGATTAATGTTTATTTTTCCAAGAGACAAATTTCGAAGTGTAAGGGCATATTTTCCTTCAGGAATGTTCAATGGTCCAAAATCTACATACCGATTTTGTTCTCCCATTTGACGATGATAGGCATAACCGAATTTCCAAAAACTTCCGCTGGTGTACGACATCTTGTGCTGTAAGTTCCCGGGGTGTCCACTTAGCGGTGTCGTTGTTCCGACTTCTTCATCAAAAGATGTTGTTGAGGGAACCGTTTTATATGTTGCGTTATACCAAAAATGTGAGGTTTTTGTCAGATCTTCTTCACCATAGGTGAAAAAGTCCATCATGTTTTTGTATCCCCAATAGGATAGATTTGTCGCCCCACGCAAGGCTTTTGGGTAATTAATACTGCCTTCTTTCTGGCGATTTAGTACGGCAACCGCATCCACCGGACTGACATTTTGAAGGGACATGAGGTCATCATAGGTCGCCTTATTCACATTAATAGGCTCAGCCAACCTGTCAAGCCATACTTCGATTAATCCTTCATTCGCTCCTTCTGTGCTTGTCCAATTTTCTACTTTGCGATAACTGTCCTGAAGCCGGGATGTTTGTTTTGTGGCGGTTTGCTTCTCTAATGTGATTAGTGGTTTCAGAAGTTGAATCGTTGATGGTTGGATACCGGGGATGTCCAAAAGATCATATATGCTAATCACCGGTCCCTGAAACATGACATAATCGTAAATATCTTCAGCTTGCTCAAATGTAATCGGTAAGGATTGAATTTCTTCAAAAGAGGTATAGTTTAGCGGAATTTTCTGGGCAAAGCCCGTCGAAAGCACAAAGAACAACGACGATAGGATTAATCTCATTAGATCTCCACGCCAATAGAAACTTGATGTGTTAAGGATAAAATTGGATGGGTTAACAGTCCATAGTCAACTGTTATACCTTTTACCGAAAGACTAAACCCTGCGCCTAATCTATTTGGGTTAGAATGCACACCGGACCGAACAGTGAATCCCGGTATCAACTCATATTCCAATCCTGCACCATATTGAGTATCATACCCGGCAGATCGACGCAACGAAAAGGTCGTCCACACCAGATTATACGGAGAGTATGCCAAGCCAATATCAATGGATCTTGGCAAATCCACAAGGCTTGCTTTTCCTAATTTTGGACGATTAATATTTTTTACAAATACGCCCATTTTATGTCGGTTCCGTAAACTTGCCTGAAAACCCAAGTCTATCCCGAATGTTTGACTTTCACCGAGGTCAACCCCGTCAAAGCCATCTCCACTAACACCGGCTGACTTTCCGTAATTAACAGATAAATATTTCGCACTGACTCCAATCGCCAATGAAGAGTTGCGATCTTTTTGCAGATAAAATCCGTAGTGGGCTGCAATAGCCATTTCCTGCGTTAAGACTGTACTCCCGACAGAAACGGACAAGTTTTCTGCTGAAATTCCGGCCGTTCCTCTCTTCCCCAATGGGACAGATACACCAAACATTGAGTGCGGCAGATAGGATAATCCTGAAGCTTGCGTAAAAGAAACTGCACTTGATATACGACTTAATTCTGTTAACGCAGCCGGATTTCTAAAACCGGCAAATACATCTTTAGCATTCGCGACGTTACTTCCGGCAAGCGCCATCGACCGAGCACCGTGGTAGATTTGCTCGGTGGTTACTTGAGAGAGGAGTGAAGATGAAATGAATAATAGATAAAACGTGTAACGCAAAAAGTGATTCATAATTCCTAATTGATAATTCGTATTTGATTTCATCGTCCTACCACTCCAATCACGACAGGTGCAGTGTCTATATTGAGTTTCCCGGTTTTTGTATCCGTGATTTCAAGATGCATAATGTAGACACCTGGTGGAACCACACGATTTAATTCATC
>JACNKV010000122.1 GCA_014381855.1 Fidelibacterota bacterium
AACCTCGTCTCCCGCTCTTATAATTTTTTAGACAAATTTGTTTAATGCATTATACTTACATAATCTATTCGAAAATGATTGACCGATATTATGTCGGTAGTACTCAAGACATTGATCTACGAATAGAACGTCACAACTCCGGCACCACGCGTTCCACAAAAGCAGGAGTACCTTGGTGTCAATTTGCTTCTGTTCCCCCTGCACTTGACTCCGGACTCCAAACTAAACTATCGCATAAAGTTATTTTCTTTTTTCATAATATTCCTCAACTTCACTGTTGAAATATGGACAATTCTGCAAAATTAAAACAAGTTCCGAATAAACCCGGAGTTTACCTGTTTAGAAATGAACAGGAAGAAATAATTTATATCGGGAAAGCAAAAATTCTCCGAAACCGCGTACGGTCCTACTTCCAAAAAAACAAATATCAAACTCCGAAAAATCAATCCATGATTAAACGAATTGCTAATTTGGAGTGGATTGTAGTATCCAGTGAGGTTGAAGCTCTACTTACCGAAGCAAACCTTATAAAACAACACAAGCCGAAGTATAATATTGATCTCAAAGATGACAAATCATATCCGTTTATCAGAATAACAAATGAGCCATATCCGCGTGTATTTCTCACACGGGATATTATTAAAGACGGGTCAAAATATTTTGGTCCGTACACTGAAATTCAAAGACTTCGATACACGCTAAAATCTCTGCACCAAATTTTTCAAATACGTACATGTACACACTATATGGATGCTGATATTGTAGAGAATAGAAAAATTGATTTATGCTTGGATTATCATATAAAAAAATGTGATGGACCATGCCAAGAGATCATAAGTCAACAAGACTACAATCGCATGATTAAACGAGTAATTGACTTTCTGCACGGCAAGACGAATGAGACAGAACAGTTCCTCAACCATAAGATGAAAGAGGCATCAAATGACCTTCGGTTTGAAGATGCAGGGCGATATCGTGATCAATTGGATGCTGTTATTCAATTCCGCAAAAAGCAGCGTAAGGTCACCGCAAATTTCGAGGATCGGGATGTATTTGCTATTGCATGTAGTGAGACATTCGGTATCGCTGTGATTGTACGAATTCGGCAGGGGAGGTTATTTAGTCGCGAGAAGATATCTTATAAAGGAGACGAGAACGACGGAGAAATCCTGCGTACAATCATGAGCCAATTTTATCTGGAAGGAGATTTTATTCCCAGAGATATTGCATTGCCTTCCCGACCAAATGATGAGCATGAATTGAATGATTGGTTAAGAAAAAAACGTAATGGAGCCGTGAACTTTCTTTATCCACAGCGTGGTGAAAAAGCAAAGGAGCTCCGTATTGCCAAACAGAATGCCAAATTATTGTTGGGTGAATGGATTATCGAAAAGAAGAAACGAAAAGAATACGTCCCCAACTCTATCAATCGACTGCGCGATGATTTGCAATTGACGGTATCTCCACGAAGAATTGAAGCATTCGATATTTCACATTTAGGCGGAACAAATACCGTCGCTTCGATGGTCTGTTTTATCGACGGAAAACCCAAAAAGAAGGAGTATAGAAAGTTTAATGTAAAAACGGTGAGCGGAATTGATGATTTTGCCTCCATGCGGGAAGTTGTGTTTAGGCGGTATCATCGAGTAAAGAAGGAAGGGAAAAGTCTTCCTGACCTTATCCTGATTGATGGCGGAAAAGGACAGCTCTCCTCAGCCGTGGATGCATTAATAAAACTAAAGCTGGATTATATCCCCATTGTTGGCTTGGCTAAACGTTTGGAAGAAGTATTTATCCCCGGGAATCCAGATCCGCAATCGATAGCAAAACAGTCTGCCGGATTGATGCTGCTAAGAAAAATTCGGGATGAAGCTCATCGGTTTGCAATTACATTTCAGCGATATAAGCGGAAGAAAACGATACAATCGTCAATATTTTCGACGATCCCCGGAATGGGAGACGTCCGAACGAAAAAATTACTGATGACCTATCCGAACGTTAAAACGATTGCTTCACAAACCCCTGAAGCCTTGAAGGAAAAAATAGGGATTAGCGTTGAGTTGGCAAAAAAGGTGATCGCATTAGCGGAAGGGAGAATGCGTGAGTAGCAGAAAAAGTGATTGAGAGCGGATTAGCCCTGATTATCTTTTACAATAACCGAGTCCTCACAATTTGTGTCGAGTACGACGATTCGATCCATGTCCATAATTTCATCAGCTAAAGTGAACTGGAAGTAATCCCAAATAATGGCTTCGCAGGCATCCCCGTTACTATCATGCATAAGCCACAAATATACTGTAGAATTAGTTGAACAGTTCTTTAAAAAGAAATCATGCTCTTCACATCCGCCAGTATAACTGACGCCCATGTTCAATATATTTTCTTGTAAAGTTACCGCAGGAACGAAAGGAGGAGTACCACACCACCCGGAAGAGAACACATAAGGATCACCAAAATCAACATCAGAAGGGCAACTCCCGTTATTGTGTTCATCTTCGCAAGCGGGGAATGTCAAGAGTGCGACAATTAGCCATGAGGAAATGCTTTTCATAACTACTTCTGAATATTTGATGGTGTTAATGTATTATGAATAACTATTTTCATCTCTTCAAATTCTTTTGGGTCAAATAATCGGGAGAGGAAAATGATTTTACCTTGTTGGTCCACGACGACGTTTCGGGTAACGCCGCTTTCTTTTAGGGCAAATTTTGCAAAGATATTAGCACCGGGGTCTAAAGCCAGCGGATAGGTTATGTTCATTGCTTTAGCAAATTTACGAACGGTTTCCGCCGGTTCATCACGATCAACACCGATGACGACTAACCCACCATCTTTGTGTTTTTGCCAGATCTCATTCTCAATGTGTGGCATTTCCTTGCGGCACACCGAACACCAGCTGGCAGTGAACTGAAGCATGAAAACTTTGTCTTTTAACTCATCACGTGTGATTTCAGAACTGTCAGGAAACGTCAATGTAAAATCAGGACACGTATCCCCAACCGCGACAATATACCCGCGGGAATCCGGTTCAATTCCACGAATGAAAGATGAAAGGAGGATTAAAGTTAGTGTGATTAAATTTCGCCTCATTTTGCTCCCTGTGTTTGTAACTCAAGATATAAACATACTACAATCTGTAAATTACAAACGAGTTTGATTTTTGAGATTAATTTGAGATTTGTAGTTTGTCATTTGTGTATCGGGTTTTGCAAAGCACTCTATTAACCAATCACTCAAAGTTGTGTTTTTTCATCCACTCATCATTGACGAATTTAGACAAATAATTCCGTACACTGTCAGGGAGGATCGCCACGACATTATCGCCGGGCTTAAGTTTATTGGCCATTTGTAAGGCTGCCCAAATGACGGAACCGCTTGACCCGCCAACCAGCAAACCTTCTTCTTTGATCAGCCGTCGCGCCATGAGAAAGGAATCTTTATCATTCACTTTTATATATTCATCGACCAGCGTATTGTCAAGTACGTCAGGGAAAAAATCGTAGCCAATGCCTTCAACAAGATACGAAGCGACATCCGTTCCGCCACCAAGGATAGAACCATACGGATCAACACCAATAATTTTGATTTCCGGGATTTCTTCTTTCAAACGTTTTGCAACTCCGGTGATTGTACCGCCCGTTCCGGCACCGATCAAGACCATTTTTAAGTCCGTGCCAAAGTCTTGTAAAATCTCTTCAGCTGTGCCGTAGTAGTGGGCATCGGGATTGTCAGGATTTATATACTGATCCAAAATATGTGAATTCGGAATTTCCCGATTCAGTTGTTTGGCGACTTCCATGAGTCCTTCGGGATCATCATGGGCAGCTTCGGTCGGTGTGCGAACGATCTCTGCACCTAAGGCTTTAAGGACGACTTCCTTTTCCATACTCATTTTTTCCGGCATGGTAATAATTAATCGATATCCTCTGACAGAAGCGGCTAACGCCATACCGATTCCGGTATTCCCGGAAGAGGGTTCGATGAGAGTGTCGCCGGGCTTGATACGGCCACTTTTTTCCGCATTGTCGATCATGCGGACACCGATACGGTCTTTAAGAGAACCGCCAGCGTTTAAAAACTCACATTTGGCGTAAAGATTAAAATCAAAATCTTCGCCGATGTTATTCAATTTTACGATCGGGGTATTTCCGACCGTGTCTGCGATGGAGTTGTAAATCATATTTCCTTTTTGTGTTACGTATTTCTTAGTCGAAGTTACAGATTAAGTTCCAAAGTGTTCAAGTGCTTGCCAGTCTTTGGTGGGTTATAAAATAAAAAGGGCTGAACGTTTTCGCTCAGCCCCATCCAACAAACAATAAGGTGTTAGACTATGCTACTTTGATCTCTAACTCTTTTGCCGGGACTTCTTCAGCTTTCGGGACGGTGACATTAAGTACACCATTTTTGAATGAGGCATTAATGTTATCTTCAATAACTTCGTCCGGTAGGCGGAAGCAACGGCTAAATTTTCCGTAACCGCGTTCGACGCGATAATACGTATCTTTTTTATCATTCTTTTCATAGGAACGCTCGCCACTGACGGTCAATACGTTATCTTTTATATTAACGCTGATGTCTTTCCTCGACAATCCGGGCAGATCAACATGCATTTGATAGGCTTTGTCATCTTCGCTGATGTCCACAGCTGGCGTCCAGCTGGATTTTGGTTCCACTTCATCCGTGTTATAGAAATCGCTAACCATGCGGTCCCAGTTTGTCCATGGTGAAAGTGTTGTGCGTCTTGGGTTCATTTTTACTAAGGTCATTTTATGTTTCCTCTCTTTTTTATTTTAATTAGTTGTTTTAAACCAGTTTTAATCTTTCTACACCATCTTATGCAATCGGTGTTCCAATCGGAGAATAATGCCAAAATTTACAATCCGGTTGCAAAAATGGCAGTGCATACAGGCAGAGTGTCAGCTCGGTATGTAATAATTGCAGATGATGGAGAAGCAGTGAGGGGGAGAATTGGAATTTTGGAGTGAATTGACTACCTGCCTGCCCGGAGCAGACGGGTCCGCCAATGTTTTTCAGGCGGATGTCAATTCTACGGCACTGAAGGTGGCGTAAAAACAAACTGCATTTATTTCAGTTAAAAAACGTTGAGTATCGATGGTGAAACAAACTAACTTCATCCTTGTTTATCTACTAAAAAAAGGATATTACCATGAATGAATTGGCGATTTTTGGCGGGACTCCTGTCCGCAGTAAACCCTTTCCGGGTTGGCCCCAACCGAATGACAATCTAAAAAACAAAATCATCCACACTTTTGAAAATGAAGGCTGGGGTGTCGGCAGTGCCACCGTTACCCGTTTCAATGAACGATTTGCTGATTTTCAAGATGCAAAATACTGTATCACCACCAGTTCGGGTACAACTGCGATTTGGGTCGCCCTCAAAGCGGCGGGAATAAAAGCAGGAGATGAAGTTATCGTTCCGCCATACACGTTTATTGCAACCGCCTCTGCTGTATTGATGGCAAATGCTGTTCCGGTTTTTGTAGATGTGGAAGTGGAGACATTCAATTTAGACCCTGAGTTGATTGAAGCTGCAATCACGCCAAAAACTAAAGCGATTATGCCCGTGCATATTGCCGGAAACCCTGCCAGGATGGAGGCCATTCTAGCCGTAGCGAAAAGACATGGTTTAGTTGTCATCGAAGACGCTGCCCAGGCCCATGGCGCTGAATGGAACGGCACCAAAGTCGGTGCGCTTGGTGTAGGCGGAATTTTCAGTTTTCAGACATCAAAAAATATGTCTGCCGGGGAGGGCGGAGCCATCGTGACCAACGATGAAGAATTTGCTAACGCCTGTTTTTCTTATCATAACTGCGGACGGGTAAAAGGCGGACAGTGGTATGAGCATCAGCATTTGGGCGGGAATTTCCGCCTGCCTGCAATCGGTGCAGCGATGCTAGACGCCCAACTTGATACAATCGAAATTGATATTGCTCTCAGAGATAAAAACCGTAACATCATTGATAATGCTTTAAAAGATGTTCCGGGAATTACACCGGTTAAAATGCCAAATGAAGTTACAATGTCAGCCAATCATATTTATTTAAGCCGTTATGATAGTACAAAATTTAACGGAGTTTCCAGGGAAGCGTTTTTTAAATCCATGCAGGCGGAGGGCGTTTACACGTATCGCGGATACGTTCCGTTATATAAAGAAAACCTGTTCATCACAAATGCGGATGAATATCCGTGGCTGGCAGACAGAGATTATTCCACCCTCCATATGCCCGTGACTGAAAAACTCTGTTACGAAGAATCCATTTGGCTGAAGCAGAATCATCTGCTGGGCACAGAAATAGACACGCAAGATGTCATCGACGCTTTCGAAAAAGTGACGACAGAAATTAGAAAAAACCCTGAGAGATTTCAAGATATTGGGAAGTAAATCGTAAAGCGTAATTAAATCTTTACTATGATTTCGTTTTATTTAATGCGCTAAACACAGCGTAAGTCAATCATTATGAAAGGCATATTTAATGAGCAATAATCATCTACAAAATCTATTATCAGCAATTGATGTTCCGGCCAATTGGGTGGGTTTGCGTGAGGTCAAAGAAGCGACCACCACCCGTTATGTCAGAGACGGAAAACCGCAGGCGAATTCCAAAGATACAACGCACGGTATCATGGTTGAAGTTCTTGCTCACGGGCAATTCGGCTACATCGGGACAAACCGCATGGATACCGCCGGAATTGCCGAGGCGGCTAAACGGGCTTTTGAGCAAGCAAAACTGGCATCCAAATATTCCATTGCTCATTTCACGGATGCTGTCCGTCCAAAGAATGTCGGGACATATCGCTCACCGTTTGTCGACTCCGTCGATGCAATCTCACCCGGAACACTGAATGAGCTACTGGTGAAGATCAATGCCGAATTAAAAGTGTCCGATAAGGTTAACAGTGTGAATTCCATGGCACGGATTGTGGAGTCTGACCATCGGTTTGTCAGCTCAAACGGAAGTAATATCCACCAAGACTTTTTGATGGTCACCTTTGATATGCAGTCCACTGCCCAAGACGGGTTAATTGTGCAGACACGTTCACACGGTGGAATGCGTGGATTCAGCCATCAACAGGGAATGGAAGTTTTCGATGAACCGGTTATCTTGGCTCAAGCTCGAAAGATCGGTGAAGAATCTGTGGAATTGCTAACAGCAGATGAATGTCCGACAGGAACGATGGGGCTTGTTTTAGCCCCCGATCAAATGATGCTGCAAATCCATGAAAGCATCGGTCATGCCACAGAAGTAGACCGCATTTTGGGTGATGAACGAAATTATGCCGGTTGGAGTTTCGTAAAACCGGGAGATTTCGGAAAACTCAAATACGGGTCTGATATTATGAATGTCACCTTCGACCCGACGGTGTCGGGTGAATTTGCATCTTATAATTTTGATGACGGCGGGCTCCAAGCAAAGAAAGAATATATCGTGCAAGACGGTATCCTTGTCCGCGGATTGGGCGGTAAGGAAAGTCAGATGCGCTCAGGGCTGCCGGGTGTGGCAAACTTCCGTGCAAGTACCTGGAATCGTGCCCCGATCGATCGGATGGCAAATCTGAATCTGGAGCCGGGAGATTCATCTTTTGAAGAGATCATCTCTGCCATCGATTACGGAGTGTTTATGGAGAGTAACCGTTCATGGTCCATCGATGATTATCGGAATAAGTTTCAGTTCGGCTGCGAATACGGTAAGCTGATCGAAAATGGAAAATTAACTAAGACCGTGCGGAATCCGAATTACCGCGGGATTACGAATCCGTTTTGGAATAACTTAAAGATGGTCGGTAATAAGGACACATTTGAGTACTACGGAACTCCGTATTGCGGGAAGGGTGAACCGAACCAAACCATCCGTGTAGGACATGCCAGTCCCGTTGCCTATTTTGAAAATGTTGAAGTGTTTGGAGGAGCGTGAGTTATGGAAAATGGTAAAAGTAAAATGGAAAATGGTCTGAGGGGATATTAAGTATGTCTAATCAAAGTATTAACGAAAAACTATTTAATCTGTTGTGTGAAATAGTGTTCGCAGAGTTGAACGAAGGCGAACATCTTACCGTTAACTTTGGCGGGGAGAATTCTCAGTTCATTCGCGTGAATAATGCCAAAGTGCGTCAAACCGGATTGGTGGATGATACCGAAATATCTCTCGAGTTAATCCATAACAGGCGCATCTGTCACGGAAGCGTTACTGCACGAGGATTGATTGAAGAACTAAAGGATAACGCCATTGCTGAGTTAAATCGAATGCGCAATGAAGTCGTGCAGCTTCCTGAAGATCCGTTTATTGTGCTGCCGGAAAATGCCGGGTCCAGCAGGGAAGTCAGAAGCGCTAAAGGTCTTCCACAAAATGATGCTGTGAACGCATTACTGCCTGTAATGGTGGGTGTGGATTTAGTCGGGATTTGGGCCTCCGGGCGAATCTTTCGTGGTAATGCTAACTCCGAAGGGCAAAAACATTGGTTTGAGACCGATACATTTTCCATGGATTATTCCATTGTAACACCTGACCATAAAATGGTAAAAGGCACGTATGCCGGTACAGATTGGGACCAAAACGCCTACAAAATGAATATCGCAGATTCACGGAAGAAACTTGAATTGATGAACCGTCCTAAGAAAAAACTTGAACCGGGAGAATACAGAACCTGGTTCGCTCCGGCTGCTGTGGCTGACTTTATCGGGATGTTCAGCTGGAACGGGATCAGTGAAGCATCAATCCAGCAGGGGAACAGTGCCTTAGGGAAAATACGAAATGAGAATGTAAAATTATCGAAATTGTTTAATCTTTCTGAGGATTTTCGCAGTGGATTAGTGCCACGCTTCAACGGTCGGGGCGAAGTCGCACCGGAATACCTTGCTTTGGTTAATAGTGGTGAATTAGAAAATACGTTAGTGAGTTCCCGAACCGCGAAAGAATACGGAAAAGAAAGCAATTTTGCCTCTGACGGAGAATACATGCGCTCACCGGCAATGGCAAGCGGAACACTTTCGGAAAAGGACGTTCTTAAGATACTTGGCACCGGATTGTACCTTTCGAATCTGCATTATCTCAACTGGAGTGATAATATTGGGGGCAGAATTACCGGATTGACCCGCTATGCCTGTTTTTGGGTAGAAAATGGAAAAATTGTGGCTCCGATCGAAACGATGCGATTTGATGATACGTTGTATCGCTTTTTTGGTTCAGAATTAGAAGCTGTTGGTGCAGAGACGAAATTTATCCCTGAAGTGGAAACTTATGACGGGCGTGCATTGGGAGGAACAATCTGCCCCGGAATGTTGGTGAAATCATTCGCGTTGACGCTGTA
>JACNKV010000123.1 GCA_014381855.1 Fidelibacterota bacterium
TTGGTGCATCATTAACAGGGTTGACCGTCAGCGTAAAGTTTGTGGAATCTGAATATACTCCATCACTTACGATTGCTGTTATGAGACTGCTTCCGTTCCAGTTTAAACTTGAAGTAAAAGAAATGAGACTATCCGACACTGTTACGGAAATGGCCGTTGTATCAGAAAAAGCAGAGTAAACCAAATCATCGCTGTCAATATCTGTGGAAGTCAAAACAAAACCCAAACTATCGTCTTCAGAGTAGCTTTTATCTGAAATGGCTGTCATTATTGGCGCATCATTCACAGGGTTGATCGTCAGCGTAAAGTTCGTGGAATCTGAATATTCTCCATCACTTACGATTGCCGTGATGAAACTGCTTCCGTTCCAGTTGGCGTTGGCCGTGATTGTCAATAATGAATCTGTAATACTTACTTGAAACGCATTCGTATCTGCAAAAGCGGAATAGGTTACGGCATCTTCGTCAAAATCTGTTGAACTCAATACAATAGAAAGAGAATCATCTTCATTGAAAGTCGTGTCTGTTATTGCCGCTATCGTTGGTGCATCATTAACAGGGTTGACCGTCAGCGTAAAGTTTGTGGAATCTGAATATACTCCATCACTTACGATAGCCGTAATCGTGCTTATTCCATGCCAATTTTCCACAGGTGAAATTGTCCAACCAACATCATTTTGAACAATAGTGATAACAGGATCATAGGTAAATGTCCATAGAAGATTCTCATATGTTGTATTTGGGTCTGTAACATATTGACCTAACCATTCTGTTGTTATTAATGAATCATGGTCTTCGAACATAATTAATTCAGGGATATCAGAAAGTGTGGGTCCTGAAAATAACACAGTAACAATACCATTTTCATAGGATGAAATAATATTATCAGAATTTGTATTACCGATGATAATATTATCTAGCTCAACAGAAAAATCTCCCAATGGATATTCAGATAAGACCTTAAGTTGCACCACACTGCCATTCGTACCGAAAAATTCTGTTTGATCCATAGAATAAGCAAAAACCCGAATAGTTGAAGAATCTACTTCAAAGGCTGTTACTGTATGGTTACCAGCACGATCAGAAAGTTGAATCTCATTTACATAAGATAAATTTGGTGGTATAATCATATCAAATTGAAACCCTACAAATGGCTCATTGTTTTCGATACTAACGCTAATCCAGCCAGAATCACTAGCTACGATAGCAGACGAATCCACGCGAATAATATTTGGTATAAACACAGATGCAGATAATTCAATATCAGCAGGATCTTCGTCCGGGTCATTATTTCTAAATCTGACTTGCGAAATATATTCTCCACTATTTTCATTATGGAAAGAGATGGAAATGATTTCACTTTGGCTTTCTTCAATAACTATAGGCAAATCAGCAGAAGTATAAAAATGATTGTCATAAAATAGAATGTCATTTATTAATAATGTATCACTGCCGGTATTATTAATGGTTAATTCAGCTGTAGATGTGTCAAAGATTGAAATGGACCCAAAATCTACGCTTGTTTGACTAAAGTTAATATCAGGGGAAGCAATCTGCAACGTACCGTTATAATCATCACTGATAATATTTACAGCATTGGAATCCCCTATCACCGGGTTAACAAAATTTATCGTGTAATAACCGCCAATACCGTCAATTAGAAAATCTAATTCTAAAACATTACCGCTATTCCCGGAAAACGGACTGTTTGTGGGAGAATAGGCAACCACACGGACGTGACTATTCTCCACTATGTTGGCATTAACGATATGATCAGTAGAGCGGTTTGTCAAAACAACACTGCCCGATTGATAAAACATAACATCCGGAAGATTCAGATCAAATGAAAAACCGGTAAACGGTTCCATATTTGCAATATCAATTGTCAAAGTTGAGATATGGTCGCTTCGACCAAACACATCATTGATATCCAATTCATTCACAGCATAAGCAATGACCTGTAAATCAACCGTTTGTATCGGTTCGTCCGGGTCATCACTTTCTATGAAAACATATTCGTTATATGTTCCTTTCGTGTTTGAATGAAATCGGATTGTTACTGTTCTAGAACCACCAGATTGGATGGTGAAAATAGTATCACCCAGCACTTCAAAATCGGATAGAGATGTATATAGGCTGTTTATATTCAAATCACTGTTCCCAGAATTCTGAATTATAAAGGACAAATCAGATGATTCCAAAAGCGGCACACGATCATAATCCAAACCAGTCGTAGGTAAATGGATATCCGGTGTTACAATTGTAATTATACCATTCGTAACATTAGTTATTATATTTTCAGAATTACTGTTTCCAATGACTGTATTTTCAGGTATTAAATCATAATCACCGGGGACAGTGTTCAACACGACAGAAAAAGAACATACTTCTCCTGAATTACCGGAAAATTCTGTTTGATTCATTGAATAAGCAAAGATTCTGATCGTGTTGTTATCGATGATTGTTTCGACCAAACTATGATCATTAGCTCTATCAGAAAGTGAAGCAGATGAAGGAACAAATGCAATTTGGTCTCCCAAGGGTAAGTCAAACTGAAATCCCACAAAAGAATCTGAATTGTTTATTACAATGGAAACATTTATCGTATCATTTGAAACGCCGGATACTTCCGGAAAAACCATTGTATTTTGTGCAAATACAGATGCAGTAAACCCTGCGAAAAATAGGAATATAGCTTTCATAACTTTTATCCTACTTTATATATAGCATTTTTTTATGACTGACAAACCCTTTAGCCTTCATTTGATAGAGATAAACACCGCTGGCTACATTTTCACCAAGCGCATTATTTCCACGCCAGACAAAAGAGTAATACCCCGGTTCAACTGCTTTTCGCTGACTTTGATATATCTCCTGTCCAAGGATATTATAGATTCTAAAGGAAATATCAGTGACTTCCGGAATCGAATATTCAATACGGGTTGTTCCATTAAACGGATTCGGATAGTTATTGCCTAATGAATATTCATCCGGTAGAAGTTTACCATCATCTGTACTTAATATTGTATTGACAGTACTACCATCCATATCGGAGACAATTAGCTCATCAAGTGTAAGTCCATCTGAATGTGATAAAGTCAAAACCGGATGATTTCCTTCAGGAATTGCGCTTTGGGTGAGACTGAAAACCACCACAAATAATTCATTTTCTGATAGTCGATTTGTTGACACTTCCATAGGATATAGAGATGTAATTGATAAATCATCTACATCGCCATTTAGTGTAAACTGATATCCACCAATTTCTCCATTACTTGTAACCCAAACCTGATTATCTTGGATGGCGAAAGATGCATCGGTCGCATTGTCAGCCATATCACGATTACCACCAACCAGAATATTCACGACAGAAATAATATCCAGAACATTTATATCATCATCCCCATTGATATCGGCTGCATCAAATAGGAATGGTTCAGGGTCATTCTGAAGCATGTAATTCACAATTGAAATAATATCCAATACATCCACTGTCAAATCACCATTTGCATCACCATTCGCTGCTGAAAATGGAGTCGTTGTGATTATTTTAGATGGATCACTTTCGGCAAAGTCTGTCCCGATTACAGCATAGTAATATCTATAGGTTGTATCAGGTATAACTGCAAAATCAGTATAAGTGGAATCGGTAATCAAATTGCTATTCATACGACTAAACACAGTCCATGTTGAATCATTCACTTGTTCCTGTCTATACATATTGTAGCCTAATAGATCATCTGTATCCACCGGAGGCCATTCTAAATCAACTTTACCGATTCCCGGCGTTGCAATGAATTCAACCGATGCGGCTCCGGCAGCCTGTAATGTAAACTTGAATCGACTCTTTTCCATAGGAATAGGAAAATCATCCGTATCTTTTGCTCCGGAAACACGAATCTGGTTTATTCCGTCTCCCGTTTCCAATCCCATCGTGTAATAGGCTGTCCATATTGAAGAATCCGCTGACCAGGTCGCTGAATCTGTCACCACATGTTGAGTATATGGCTCCGCCACACCGAATGTTAAAAATGGTTCATACGCTGTATCCATTGCACGGTTGAAATAAATATCAAATTGATGTGTTGCGGGACCCAAAGCATCTAAAACTTCATCTTGAGGGTCAACACCATTTACCAATACTTTCCAAACGATACCGTGTGTTGAATCTGCCGGTTCAAGCAGTTTATTTGTAAAAATAACTTCCGCCAATGATGCATCGTCATAAAAATCATATATTCCATATTCAGCAATAATATCATCATCTAAAGTCCCCCAGTATTGTGGTGCGATACTGTCAATAGACCCGGCACCCGCACCATAGACAGGGGAAGTTGCCCTTGTTAATATATTATTATCTTCGAAGATACTTGAATCATATAGGTAAATATCATAAAAACTATATATCATATCATTTTCTCCAAGAACAATTGTTCCGAAATTACATTTTTCTATGTCTTGGTTACCTTGAAAGAAGAGTGCGAAATAGTGGATTCTATGAATAATATTGTCAAACGTACATCTAATAAATTTGAAACCATCTGTTCCTATACCCCAGCTACTAATATTAGTTGTTGTCCCACTAATAAATTGACAATCAGTGAATACTAGTGTGCCACAAGAATAAAATCCGTTAAAAAGCCCAGGGTAGGAAACGTTAAAATCATTAAAAATACAAAACGCAATTGTGCCGCACAATTTTTCAAAGGTGTGTTGAATTCCATTAAATGTTACATAATTCAAATTAACTGATCCTGTTTCAATGCTGTAGGGTCCATCAATAATGATTCTATTCTCTTTTGTACCCAGAGCGTTTATTTGTCCAAGGTTACTGATTTTCTCATTTAATATAATATGAACCCCGGGGTTTATTTGTAGAATCCCATTCTCACCCACTTTAAAACTACTATTTACAAGATATAATTTATCATTAGTCAAAATCAAGGTCGTATCCATGACACCTGATAATTCTGTCCCGCTTTGTATTGTAACATCAAAATTAATATCAGTACCAACATTTTCAATTTCTTCCACTCTTGCTGTAAATCCAATTTGTCTGTTGTTTGCAAGATCATTATCAAAATGTACTACAAGAGGGTCTTCTTCGCTGGTCAATTGTCCATAAGCAGAGATATTACCAATTAAACTTGTATTGGTTGTAATGGTAGCTGTTGTTGTATCTTCAAATTCAGCAAAATCCAATGAAATATTTACTGAGTCTGCATAACCACCGTAGTTTTTTACAGTAAACCAAATTCCAACCGTTTCTCCGGCATCCACATTTCCATCATCATCGCACACTTCACATGTGTCCACAATCGTATGGGATACATAACTTAAAATGGGAGCAGGCTCATCCGCGGTCAGCATGGCAAAGAAATCAATATTTGCAGACGTATTATCAATGAGTTGCGCTCTCAATATTTCTGTGGATGACGGTGTTTGATAACTTAATAAAGTTGCAATTCCACCGGAAACGACAGGTGCTGCCATGGAAGTACCGTTCAAGGAATGATAATTCCCGTTTGGAAACGTAGAATGAATCGCAGAACCGGGTGCTTTTATTTCATAGTTATACCCTTCTGCATACACACTGGAAGTAGAGCCATCTTGATCAAAATTAGAAAATCCGGTCAGTACATCATTTTGTTGAGTTGCCTGAACTCCAATCACCCATGAGTAAGCTGCCGGGTATAAGGGTGCACCAAAACGATTGTCGGGACATTGCCCGGGACCTATACATAGCCCATCATTCCCTGCTGCTGCAACTTCAATACTGGTGGAATAAGCAACTTCAAGTGCTTGTTTTAATGTTTCAGAAAATCCATATCCCCCCAAACTCATATTGATAACAGTGGCTCCATTTTCATGTGCATATTCAACAGCTGCTGCTATGTCAGAGCTGGTTCCATACCCTGTGGATTGAAGCACTTTCAGTGGCATGATTCTGGCATTCCACGCCATACCGGAAATCCCAATACCATTATTGCTGACACCGGCAGAGATTCCTGCAACATGAGTCCCGTGTGCATTATCATCATCAGGGTTATTATCCATACTAATCCAATCCCAACCACGAATGTCATCTACAAATCCATTATTGTCATCATCAATATCGGGAGCACCATTCATCTCTGCTTCATTAATCCAAATATTATCTGAAAGATCAGGATGATCCCAATCAACACCTGTATCTATAATACCAATAATTTGAGTCGAATCACTTGTGGTTGAATCCCACATAGCAGGAGCATTTACTTTGGCAAAATACCATTGTTCATTATAAAGAGGGTCGTCTGGGATTGTTTCCATAACACGGAATTGATAATCCGGTTCGGCATATTCCACTTCGGGTAGTTGTTTCAATTGTTCTACCACTACTTTTACATCAATATCCGTTGTAAACTCAACTTTATAAACCTTATGCAACTCCGGTGCTTCTTTCATTCCGGTTGGCATATTTATCATGAGTGGTATTGTTCGTTTTTCATTTTGATGAAATAACTTATTTATTTTACTCACACTAAACTGCTGCAGAATTGAATCGGTATTTGCCACTCCGAACTGTGGTTGTGTTTGTCTCGTTAGCGATTTATCAATTGTTGTATTGTCCTTAAACTTGACCAGCACAACACCAGTAGAATATTCAGGGTTATATGGATCCAGTGATGGTGGTGTTGAGCCACCTGCAAACATAATTGATATTCCAAAAATAAATGCTGTGATTGTTGTTTTTGTTGATTTGGCCATTTGTCTTTCTCCAATAATTAGTTCGATTAATAATGATTAGTTTATTTTTAATGGTTGTCCTTTTTCAAAGTGAAAAGTATCCTGACGCAATGGTAATTCTATCCGTCCACGCCCAGTTGTAGATGGGATTGCAATGACTTCGATGTATAGATTTTCTGCATTATTGCTCACATCAGTTTGTGCTACAGCATAAAGCCATATAGTATATGTTCCTGCTGTTACATCAAAAACAATATCAGAATCAACGTATGAAGTAATTGCGGGAGGCGCTCTATAAGAATCTATTCCTTGATCAATCGTATTTCCCGATGCATCAGCCAACATCATTTGTGCACCTATCCAAGATGAACCAGTTGCACTACGTCTATAATAAGCATGTGTATGCAATGCCATATCTGTGTCCACTGTAAATGTTAAACTATGAATTGTAGCCCAACTCGTACTTAATGGAATTGGATTTGCAGCATAAGAATAAAATGAAACCGGTACTTCCTGCATATCAGGGACATCATCAACTAATAAAAAGTCACTTGCCGGGTGTCCGTCAAGTGTGCTTGCGTCATCAGCAGATTCAGCATGAGTTGCATTTTCAGCCGTTTCGGCATTTTCAGCATGAGTTGCATTTTCGGCAGTTTCTGCATTTTCTGCGTTTGTGGCATTATCAGCAGTTTCGGCATGAATTGAAATTTGAGATGATCCCGCTGTTATTGCAAACATTGAAGATGTGATTTCCTGTCTGGGACTTAATGTTTCACTATCAATCGTTATTTCTAAATAAACTGATTCCGATTCTGATTGGGATAAATCAACTGGATTTACAGATCCCAAGTTCACAGATAAAACACCACCCGTGATTTCAAGTGTATGTTCTTCGCTCCAAAATGCAGTACCGCCTGTTAATGCTGAATACATTTCAAAGTTTACGACATGCGCTCCATCAACAACCGATTGTCCGTTTGCATCGGTTATATATCCTTGAAATGAAATCATGGTGGGTACTTGCCCAAATACAAAACTGATTATCATACTTGTTAAGATTGTCTTTTTCATGGTTTTATTTTCCTTTTATTTAATGAGTGTAAGTTTTTGAGTCTGTGAATTATTATTATGAGAAATTGTAATGAAGTAAATACCGCTGCTAATATGGTTACTGTTTTTATCCGTACCGTTCCAACGATATTGAAATACACCCGGATTTGAGTAATTTCGGGATTCATGAACAATCATTCTACCGGTAATATCATATATTTTTGTTTCAACAACTCCCTCTGTTGGAATTGTAAAGTTAATTTGCGTTACCGGATTAAATGGATTCGGATATGCCGATTTGATTTCAAATTGATAAGGAATAAACTGATTCTCATCAACAAATAAATAATTTTTTGTTACTGTATTCCAAAAGCCAGCATTCAAATTGAAATTGGTTGATTGACTTCCACTTACTATAGGTTGTCCTAAACTAGCATTTATACGATAATTTTGATTTTCAGCTATAATCGCTGATGAAGAAATAACATAGTGCTTTAACTTATAATTTTCTCCAGATAACATTGTTATTGATAGAAAAGGAATGAATACACATAATGTCTTTTTTTTAAGATTCACAATCATTTTGTTAGTTTCCTTTTTTTTATTTTTCAATTGAACATTGTATCCACATCTTCTACAATACTTTGCAAATGGGTCTGTAATCTCAAACTGGCAGGTTTGACAATGGCTGTACAGTCGTTGACCGCATCGTGTGCAGTACTCATCTGCAAGTGTCGGATCTTTTGGCTTAAAATACCCGCAATTGGTGCAGATGCGATAAACGTGATGTTTGTCTGTGTTTTTCACATTACATAAGATAAGTTCCAGATGTTACAAATAAGCATATTTTGGAAAAATATATTTTTTTTAAAAAAAAGTATATGAGTCCACTCCAGAAAGGTCTATTTGGGCTACCTGCCCGTCCTTTAGGGCGGAGATTATGCCAAAAACAAAGAAATTAGGGGCTTTAGTCCCTTTTCGGAGCGGACTCAGTATATGGGTAAATGGGTTGAAGGGTTAAAGAAAGCAGTTAAGGAAGTCAGGTCACCCTTTCCCCCGTAGAAAACCACGGGTTGCCCCGCAAAAAAACGCGGGATGTAAAGACAAGTACACGGGGTTTCCACTTCGTTTCAATATTTTATATTTTTCCTGCAAAATATATGGGGAGATAATTTCTGTTCCCTTTTATCAGGTTATTTTTCCCACTTAAAACGAAACTTTGTTCAGGGAAATATCCTGCAAGCACTATTTATTACCAACACGCATAACCCGGAAATAAATATCGGATTATTGGATGAATGACGGTTCGATTATACGATAATTATTTCAGCTTATCTTTCACATCTTCTACCATCTGAAAAAAGGTAGCGCGATATGGCTCAATCCACTGGCTCCCAAGTTTTTTTGCAACAGAACCTCGATAATACTCATCTGCAATTTCAAAATGCGCCATGGCATCTTTTTCATTCCCCGATTTGAGTAACTTCATCCCCCGATTGTATG
>JACNKV010000124.1:0-3944 GCA_014381855.1 Fidelibacterota bacterium
GAAATGAGGTACGAATGAGGAATCTACTTAATTTTGTGTTGGGGGTTCAGTTTTATGCACTAGTGAAATCAGGGTTGTTTACAGTTTCACGCAGATGATTTAAAAATTGGCAATATTACAGAGTTTTCACCCGACACTGTTCAAAAATTGAATCATATTCTGAGATAATATTTTTCCAACGATAGTTTTTAGCTACAGCCCTAAGTTTTGGGCTTAGATATTTTTTTGATTCAATTAACGATTCCAGTTTTATCTCAAGATCATGTAAATCATTATAAATGACGGATGGATGATATTTTTTGGGAATTAATTCAGGATACGTCAAGTGATTTGGCAGTAGGGGATAGGTGTTGCAATAAATTGCTTCCATAATACTTGCACCGAAAAAATCCTGATTTGACGTCACGGGGAGAATATCTGCTTTCCAAAGCCACTCCGCATACTCTTTGAAATTTTCTACATATCCATTGTGAACCACTTTGTTGCCTAATGCTCGAACAGCCGAATCAAACACATCCGGTTTACGTTTGAAGTTTTCCCCAAGGATGGAGACTTCGAATGCCAGCCCTCTTTCAGTTAACTTCAGTAGGACTTTAAAAAAAGCTTCCGGGTTTTTGTCATATTCCCATCGATGATTCCACAAAAGTAGCGGGACGTGGTTAAGTTGGTCTATCCGATACTGATCAAAGAGTAACAGGTCCAGTCCAAGATGCAGTACGGAGGATTTCGATGTTATCGTATCGATAGTGGTCAGTTCATTATTGTCAGGAAAATGTTTTAACATATTACGTATTTCGAAGAGAAAGGAATCCATATGGTATTGCGAATTAAAGAGAACATGGTTCGCGGTCAGTGCAGTCGTAAAATTAATAAACCCGTAGTGAATATTCCGTTTATTTTGGACGTCACGATCTGTTTTAGACCAAGGATATGAAAGTTGATTTTCATGAAAATATACAGCCGTTGCGATACCGGATGTTCGTTCACGAGTTAACGATAAAAATGTTGTTAAATCTAACATGTCTGTTGTTAGGATGAGGTCGGGAGTGTAGTCTGAATCCATAAACTGCCTCGCCAAAGTAACCGCTCCGCCATGCATTCGCCATTTCCAGAATTTTCCGGGAAGGCTGAGAATGTTGATTTGATGGGTGCTGCGTTTTTGGAGTCCCAACGCCCAACTTTTATGTGATCCGGTAAAATACGGTTCAATTAGGAGAATGTTCATAAGTATTAAAGTGAATCCATGTCAATGTGTTTGGGCAAACATGGAAAGGATTTTGTTGATTTTACTTTACCACTATTGTGTATTTTTAACCGGTTCTCAAGATGACTAGTATGCCCTGTATACCAGTGACTTTCTTGAGTGCTTTTAATGATATAAACGTAATACATTTGATTGGTGCCCGGGACTGGACTCGAACCAGCACGGCATTGCTACCACTAGACCCTGAACCTAGCGTGTCTACCAATTTCACCACCCGGGCATATATCAAGCAACAGAAATTAGTGAATTGCTTTGTCATTTAGCAATGATAAAACTTGAATTGCCTCGAAAATGAAGTGTATTTTTCCCCCGATAATATACTATGAATGAGAAACTTATATCCAAAAATCGAAAAGCATTCCATGAATTTCATATTCTGGATCGATTTGAAGCAGGCATAGAACTGACAGGGAGTGAAGTAAAAAGTCTACGTGAAGGCAGGGGGAATCTTAAGGAAGCCTACGTTACTATCCGGGATAACGAAGCCATTTTGATTGGGGCACACTTTAGTCCATATTCGCATACCGGATACCAAGGGCATGAGCCCAAAAGAGATCGCAGACTATTGCTGAACCGAAAGGAAATCCGAAAGTTAGCCCAGCAAACTGCAGAAAAAGGACTGACAATCGTTCCTTTGAAGCTGTATTTCAAAGGAGGCTGGGTAAAAGTTGAGATTGCCTTGGCAAAGGGTAAAAAAACATATGATAAGAAAGAAGCCTTGAAGAGAAAAGACATTCAGCGCGAAACTGACAGAGAAATGAGGAGATATTAATGGGGTTTAAATCCATCAAAGAACAACTAGCGTTAATTAGCAGAGGAGCGGAAGAGATTCTTCCGCTTAAAGAATTAGAAGTAAAATTAGGACAATCAATAAAAACCAATACACCTTTAGTTATAAAACTAGGATGTGATCCCAGTCGCCCGGACTTGCATATAGGGCATGGAGTGGTTCTCCGAAAGCTTAGACATTTTCAGGAATTAGGGCACCAAGCCGTCCTGGTAATCGGCGACTTTACCGCGATGATTGGAGATCCATCCGGACGGAATAAGACTCGTCCTCAATTAACGCTTGAAGATGCGAAAGCGAATGCTGAAAGTTATGTTGACCAAGCAGAAGCAATACTTGATATAACAAATCTTAAGATAGTATATAACTCTAGTTGGCTAAACAGTATGAACTTCAGTGAAGTCATAAAACTTGCCAGTAAATACACCGTTGCCCGGATGCTTGAACGAGATGATTTTACGAAACGATACAAAACAGAAGTCCCGATTTCGATTCATGAATTTCTCTATCCTTTGGCACAGGGGATGGATTCTGTCGAACTCAATGCAGATGTGGAATTAGGCGGCACTGATCAAAAATTCAATTTGTTGGTAGGGCGCGACCTCCAGCGGGAATCTGGCCAGGAACCCCAAGTCATCATCACTTTACCGCTATTGGAAGGAACGGATGGTGTCGAGAAAATGTCTAAATCCTATGGCAACCACATTGGACTGCACGATGCTCCCGAGGATATGTACGGAAAGACTTTATCCATCTCTGATGCGATGATTGAAAAATATTTTCTACTAGGCGCGGATGCAGATGATAAGACAATGGATGATGTTCGCAAACAACTCTCCGATTCATCGGTAAATCCTCGAGATGTTAAACGTCGATTGGCGAGTGAATTAGTGACGTTATACTACGATTCCGAGACAGCGATAAAAGCGGAAAAGCATTTTGACCAAGTATTTATCAAGAAAGACATTCCCGATGATATGGATGAATTCCAGCTTTCAGAAGAGATGCAGTTACTGGATATCCTCAATGAGACAGGTTTAGTTAAGAGTAAGGGTGAAGGAAGACGGATGATAAAACAAAACGCAGTAAGAATTGACGGAAATCCCTGTAAAGATCAGCTAATGTCTTTCAAACCCGGTTGTGGTGAAGCTGTCATTAAAGTTGGAAAACGGCGTTTTTTGAAGGTGAAAGGATGATAAAAAATATTCTACTGACATTTTCCGTTATTTTAATAACAAGCGGCTGTTATCATAAAACCGATTTGGATGATATCAAGTTGGTTGTTTTTATCTCTGTAGATCAGATGAGCATTAACTTATTGGAACAATACGAACCGCTTTACACTGGTGGGTTTCGATGGATGATGAATCATGGATATCACTTTACGAATGCTCATCACGAACATGGATATACAGCCACCGGGCCGGGGCATTTTGTTTTGGGTTCCGGACAATATCCGGGACCGAATGGTATCCTTGGAAATTATTGGTATGATCGTGAATTGAAGAAGGTAATATCCTGTGTGGAAGACACGGTTTCTACGGTTGTAGGAGAGAGTGGCTCCGCGCGATCTTATCGGCATATACAGACTACCGCCTTGGGAGATTGGGTGAAAAACATGTATCCTACATCTAAAATATTTTCTGTGGCCGGCAAAGATAGAGGTGCCGTCATGATGGGTGGAAAACATCCTGATTTAGCGTTGTACTATAATTGGCGCGGGGCGTTTGTGACATCGAGTTATTATGCGGACACACTTCCGAACTGGGTGACTCAATTTAACGAAAACCTGAATGTTGCTGCGTATCGCGATTCCATCTGGAAACGCTCTCTGCCAATCGATGTGTATGATAGGTATGCTCATCAGGACTTTTTTGAAGGGGAGTCGGACCG
>JACNKV010000124.1:4747-9281 GCA_014381855.1 Fidelibacterota bacterium
CACGGAACTCCCTACGATTACGATACACATGTACCTCTTTACTTTAGTCATGTAACGTTTTCACCAGCAAAATCGGATGACCATGTTGCGACAGTAGATATTGCTCCTACCATCGCAAAAATATTGGGTGTTGTCCCGGACAGTGCAGATGGAAAAGTCTTGAGATTGGGAGAGAGAGTAAAAAGGTGAGTGGGTCCTAACTCCTAACGTACAACACCTAACACCAAACGCCCAACACAAATATTAAAAAGAGTTGATAATTATGGAGAATAAACAACAGAAAAAACGGGCATTTGATCGACGGGTAAAAGAACGTCGGACAAGAAATAAATCTGTTGGGAATGAGCAGCGTTCTGGTAACGATCGTCGTCGTGAAGATCGTCGGAAAAAGCAGTAGTGTTTACTGTCAGACAATTCTCAGAGTCTGAGTCAGATTATAACGTATTAGCGACAATTGATTCGAGACTTTGGCAGAATCATCCGGTGACAGCGGATGAGCTGCGATACAGGGAAAACAATCGCGATAAAAAATATTGGCGAAAAAGAATTATTCTAGAGTTTAACAATAACACTGCCGGTTATGGTTCGTATGGTGAAAGAGATTGGGCCTTTGTAGATGGAGGATTTGACTTTGAGATTTCTGTTTTACCGAAATACCGACGACTGGGTGGAGGTTCTATTTTATATGAACAAATAATGGACGAACTTTACCGAAAGAATCCGGTGAAAATTTCGAGTTATTCAAGGGAAGATCAGAAAGACGGAATGTACTTTTTAGAAAAACGAGGATATAGCAGAACTCTTCGTGAACCGGAGTCAGTTATTTATCCTCAAGAATTTAACGGAGAACAATTCATACACTACATTCAAAAACTTAATACCCAGAAAATATTCTTTTACTCACTAAACGAAATTGATAAGGTCGTTCACAATTGGAAAGAGAAATTGTACGATATTGAGTGGGAAATATGTCAGGATATTCCTTTTCCCGATCCTCCTACAAAACCTCCGTTTGGTGTATGGGAAAAACAAACATTTGACCCGGGCAGGTTTACCCCGGATACATATTTTATTGCGGCAGATGGAAAAAATATTGTTGGTGTGAGTTGCTTAAAAAAAGTTCCGGCAGATTCGAAAAAAATGTCCACGATGTTAACCGGTACTGCCCGGGAATATCGCCGTCGCGGAATTGCAACTGCATTGAAAACTGCCTGCATTAATGCAGCAAAACGAATGGGCGTGAAAGAAATCATGACGGATAATGAGGAAAACAATCCGATGTACAAATTAAATTTACACTTAGGATTTAAACCATTGCCCGCTTGGCTGCATTATGAAAAGACGTTATGAAATGTTCGTATGTTAAAGCCCGCTTAAAATGGACAAATGTTATTGTCTTGAAAGGTCGGAGGGGCGAATTAATCCTTTTTCTGTAAGGATTTTCATCGATGGTGTATAGGGGATAACTTCGAAAATGGGATTACGGGGAGACGCGGGCGAATAACCGTGTACAAACCGGTGTGTTGTTGTGATGATTCGAACGGGGATTTGATATTCACCGGCAGCGTGCATGAGGTCAGCCGTTCCGGTTTTGTTGATAAAAAAACTATCTGATAATAGATCAGCTCCCACAAGTATATGGGTGATGTCAGATAAAAAGGATTTCCATTTGTTGTCCTCGAGTATTTGCGTAGAAATCCCTCGCCGTTGAAGACTTTTTGCCAATATTTTACCTTCGTTCATTGGAGCGGAACGAAGACAAAATATTTTCAAATCGATAGATGTTTTGGTTGCTTTTATCAGAATATCCCGTACCGTGCCTGAGTAACTTATCGTCATGACTTGAGCATAATTAGGCAACAAAAACTGTCCGTGTTTCGCCAAAAGTTTTGCATGCGCTGTGATGTCATTCAGCAACGCATTTATCGTCATTCGCATTCGTCCGGTCTCGTGAATTGCAGATACGATATTCCAGAGATGATGAAAAAGTCCCATCGTAGGAAAATGTCCCTGAAGAAGCTGAGTCCCCGCAATGGTTTCTGACACGAGGCGATTATCCGGGCGGGTGGAGAAATGCGTCAATGCGTCTCGATAGATAAGGGAGGCGCCACGTGATGTGTCAGACAGTAAATCCGATAAAACGGGCATGGTGAAAGTTACAGATATCGCCGCAATAAAACGAGTGTTATGTGCCTGTATGCATTTTAAATGTGGTCCTTTATATAATCTAAATAAATGGTTGATTTCTACAATATGAATACGTAGCTTTCATTAAGTAGATTAAACAGGATACTCCTTAATCTTTTTGTTTATGATGGTTAATCCTTTGTCAAATTAATTATTTGGAGGGTACAATGAAACTCACGAATCGTTTTCTTAGTTATCTAATTGTCTTGCTACAATCTTCCATATATGGAATGTCTCCCGACGGAGTAAAACCCAATCAAGCTCAACTCCGTGATGCTCCCATGCCGACCCAATCCGTTATGAATATCAATAACATGGCTTATTGGATTACAAAAAGTACTGGAGGAACCACATCCGGGAGCCAGAATGGAACTCAGGCAGACTACCCGATTGGCACCGGTGGACTCATTTATGAGGACGGAATGCTGTGGGGTGTGAAAGTAACGGATGGAAATTCACAAAGCCCTCGAGTGGGTGGAACTACCTATTACGATGGACTAAAAGCAGGTAGAGTAATTTACAACGATGATGGAAATGTCATTGGTTCTACCGATCCTGCAAATCATCATGTTTGGCGAGTACGCCGTGATTATCTAACTGCGGATTTATACTCAGATGCAGCGTCTTTCTACGGGACGACTGAGCCTTCTGAAAATGAAATTCAAAATGTGTTTGATCAATATGAATACGATTGGAATAATTGGCCCGCAGATTGGGGAGCACCTTTCGAAGATGTTGACGGTAACGGTACTTACAACCCTGCTGTTGATATTCCCGGCTATCAGGGTGCATCGCAAACCCTTTGGGTTGTGGCGAACGATGTTCCAATTATTGTGGATGATTCGGGAAATGTTACCGGTGAAATAAATACTGCTCCTACTGTATATGGTGCCGATCCGATAGGAATAGAACTGCAGGTAACGCTGTGGGCATATAATTACGGTGCGACAGCACCGCTTGGGAATGTACTTTTTAAGCATGTTCAAATGCAGTATACGGGGTTAACCGAAGGGTATAATAACTTTAATTCAGCGATTGCTCATCTTGATACGGTGTATTTTACACAGTGGTCAGATCCTGATCTTGGAACGTACACAGACGACTATGTCGGATATGATTTAAACCATTCTCTGGGCTATGTTTACAACTCAACGAATCAGGATGATATGTTTAATGATTATGGTGTCTCTGTACCATCCGGTGGCTATGATTTTTTACAAGGTCCGGAAGTGGAAGGTGAGTTCCTGCCTGTGACGGCATTTTCTTACTTTGGGGCCGGATCAGAAATATATGATCCTGATTTGTCGTCTTATGCTGGAACGTTACAGTTTTTTAATCTCATGGAAGGGTTTTTACCAAGACCATATTATCCGAACCAAGAACCCTGGATTGATATTACAACCGGAGAGATAACAAAGTTTGTTCTTACAGGCGATCCGCTTACAGGTGAAGGATGGGTCGACGGTATTCAGCTACCACCGGGAGACAGGAGAATGGTCATGACAAGCGGTCCTTTTGCGATGGAAATTGGAGAGATTCAGGAGATTGTTTTAGCACTGATTGGCGGACATGGTTCTGACAACCTCACATCAATTTCTGTCTTGAAATACCATGATCAATTTGCCCAGTATGCTTATGATACTAACTATGATTTACCGGAAGCACCAATAACACCTATCGTGAGTGTCTCACCGCTTGATACTGCTATAATTCTGAATTGGAATGAGAATGCAGAGCTCGTAGAATCACATTCGTCAGTCGGTTTTGAATTTCAGGGTTATAATGTGTATCAACTCCCCGTTGAATATTCTTCAATCGACGATGGTGAGCGAATAACAACGTTTGATATCATTGATTACGTTCAGACTATTTTTGATTTGGCACTTGATGAAGAGACCGGATATATATATAGAATACCGGTTCAATTTGGGACAAACTCGGGGCTTCAGCGATATTATACTGTCGATTGGGACCACATCAACAATCAGCCCCTCCAACCCGGACAGGAGTATTATTTTGCCGTAACTGCTTATAGTTTTAACGATGATTCAAACGAACAAATGCCCTTCTGTACACTTGAAAGTTCATTTACTCTTATCGCTGAAAGTCTGCAAATTGTCCCGGAATATGACTATGGTGATGAAATTGTAAGCATCGGTCATTCCGGAACAGCAGGCGGTACAGGTGTGACCATAGATATTATTAGCCCCGACCAACTAACGGGGCATGATTATGAAGTGTTTTTTGACCTGCAACATTACTATCGTGATCTTGGGGGATTTTGGCAAATGACAAATTATCCGGATTCAGTCGGAAGAGTTTTGGGCAAAACATTAGATTGCTCCGG
>JACNKV010000126.1 GCA_014381855.1 Fidelibacterota bacterium
GTGTATCGGGTTTTGCAAAGCCTTCTATTAGGTACTACATTCGGCTCTGAAGAAAATATTCAGAATTTGCAGGATTTAATAACAATGGGAAAATAACGCTCCGCATTGTAAATTTCTCGCTTAATTATGGCAAAGCCATACACACTTTATAATAATGAAAGGTAGTTCATTCTGATGAAGCAAGTATTGTTACTTAGTTTAGTCATGTTGGTTGTCATTGGACTCGTGGGATGTGAAGATCCGGTAGACTCGGCAGATGACACTCCGTCGTTAGTGAATACACTGGACGATAATTCGCTGTCGAATGACGGTCATTACGACTCATATTTTTATGATTTCTCTCAAGAGTTCAATGTCAAATTTTATCGCTATGATAAAAATTCTCTTAAGTACAGTGGCCTATTTAATCCGGATGAGGACACGTTAAACTTTCAGAATTTTAAAAATTACCTCTTAACTATTGAACCGGAAGATACACAAAACCGTGTATGGGTACCTGTTTCTCTTGCGGATACAGCATTGAATATTCCTATCACTAATCATCTTTATGAGTTATATCCAAGCAGTACCGACCCAGAGTTATTGGATTCATTATTCGATGCGTATGAAACACAAGGTTATGCAGAAACCGTCATATATGATACCGTTTCCGTCTACTCACAACCTTTCAAAAATATTGAATCACTTATCTGGAATGAGTATAATGAAATTAATGTTCAGTTTCAGAATTACTCCATAAAAAATACCGGCTACATTCTGGACACCATGTTCGTCCCGCATACAGATGAAGTCATCAATCGATTCTATCGAACCGATGTTGTCGGAGAAGATGCTAATTCTGTCCTTGTAGACCCCACTGAATGGATTGATCGGGTGAATGAGCATTCTGAGAATGATGACATTTTAGATGCCAGTTTTGAATTTAGTCGAACATCACTAAGCTCGGATTCTCTTATTTATCGCATCAATACTGACTGTAATGATAATGGTCTCCGGGATGATGCTGAACCATTTACAGATACGAATGACAATGAAAAATGGGATTCAGGTGAGCCCTTTACTGATTTAGGTAATGGAATCTGGGATGATGCAGAACCGTACGTAGATCTTGATGAAAGCGGTGAGAATCCTCTCCATGGATTTCAGGACAGAAATTGTAACGAAACATGGGATGATGCCGAAGAAATTGTGGATGAAGGAACCGAAGGGTCTACTTACGACGAGAATCAAGGTTTTTGGTTTATCGATCGAGGGAATGGACTATGGGATGATGCCGAAGTTATTACTGAGATTACGGCAGACGGAGAAACATCTTACGATGAATTATTTAAATTCGGGAAAATATCCAAAAATTTGTTGGTATCATGGGAAGACCCTGACAATCCTCGCATTTTGGAGGAAGTTTATCCTGCTGAACAATATACAGATGAGGATAATGATGGCTCATATGATCCCGGTGAAGAGTTTGAAGATTTGAACGGAAATGGTGATTATGATGCGAACGGAGACTCACTTGTAGCTAAGTGGCCTGATTTAAATGGGAATCCCATTGTTTTCAGAGATGTTATTCAGCGGTATCCGTTTGAAGTGACGACACATAAGCTGGTAACAAATTTGGATTCTGTTGTCATGGTGTGGAGCCACCCAGTTGTGGGCAATGCTGATGAAAACAGCGAACAAGGTGGTGACTATTATATCACAAAAACCAAGTGGGAATATATAGACGCGACAGAAGGCTTCAAACGAGAATATGATTACCATTTTTTCAAAAAGAATGAACATATTTATAAACGGGTGTTTCCCAGTTATTTTTTTCCTTATGGATATCATGGGTATCCATCGTATCCTAATGTGGATAATGGAGATTTAGAAAGTGGCTTTTGGTTTGATTCCACGCGATTTATTGATCAGGTTTTATATTACACCCCCGGGAGTTATTTTAGAGACGGCGAGAGAGTTGAAACTGCCGAAGATATCATTACCCGCATTGCCGATTATTACATAGGGAAATCCTACGCTGTAGATCGTGAAGATGTTACGCTGGAAAGTAACGGGAGAACCTATCCTGCGGATTCTACATTTAAGGTGACCCGGGAAGTATCGATGACCATGCTAGGAACTGGAATAGAGTACATTGAAAGAAATGAAACGTGGCTTGTTGAAGGACTCGGGATGGTAAAAGATCTGGTTTCTTTCTATTGGACAGATCCTCCTGAATGGGTCGGACTGACCGGAGAAGGCTGGGTGGATTATTCCATGTTAGAGCTTGCCGAATACAGGGAAGATAATTCTTCCGGGAAACTTCTATTTGGTAACCGGCGCATCTCGCATCCGAATCAATTAAATAATCTGGATAAATTTGAGGATGATCCCTTCAGAATGAAGCGAACTGTTGGCCTTCAAAGAATCGAGTTCCCAGTTAATGATTAATTACAAAATAAGACAAATGAAAAAATACATTCAAAATTTCTTCTTCTTTATCTTTTTAATGCAAATCGTTTTTGCAGGAACGGACGGAACCCTTCGTGGAAAAATCACGGATATGGACGGCGCTCCTCTTCCGGGGACTCAGGTGTACATACAAGAATCGGGGAGAGATGCTATCGTTTCCGGAACAATGGCAGGACAGGACGGAAGTTACATCATACTGAATATCCAGGTTGGTGACTATGACGTCACATGTGAGATGATGGGATACAGAAAGGAAGTTCGTAAGAAGGTTTCTATCATTATGGATAAAACTCAATGGGAGAACTTTAGTCTGCCGGTAGCAGCAATTGAAGGAGAAGAGATTCAAGTTTACGGAGAACGGGACTTAGTGGAAAAAGGATCAACTGCGAAGAAAGTGACGATCAGCAGGGAAGCTATCGAATCGCTTCCAATCAGAGATGTGTCTGAGCTCTACACACTTCAATCCGGTGTTGTAAAAGTAGAAAGTCGCAATCAGGGAATTCCTGACCATGAAGAAAGAGGACTGGAAGAAGTGCATGTCCGAGGTGGACGATCAGGTGAAATTGCATACATGATCGATGGGCTGTATATCCGAAATCCAATTTTTGGCGGAATCGGAAACGGAACGCGACTAAATTTGTTTGCCGTCAAGGAATTTGACTGGCAGCCCGGCGGGTTTAATGCCGAGTACGGAGATGCGATGTCAGCCGTTTCTAATATGCATACGATGATCGGCGGGAATGAGTTGCAATACAAATTTAAATATGAAACCAGTCAAGCCGGTGCTGCAATGGGAAATGGCTATGACGAACTCCGTGGATATAATGATTATAATATTGGGCTTGGCGGCGGATATAAAAAATTCCATTTTTGGGTCTCCGGGCAGTTTACCGATCGGCAGTCTTATCGAGTATTAGAATTTGATGACACTATTTATGAACATGGCGAAAATGATCCATATAATTATATGCCCATTAACCAGGATCTCGCACAGCAAAATCGGAAGAACCTTGTACAGCCCTGGGATACCGAACCAGACTTCCGCGGATTTGGGTTTGATAAAACCTATGACGTTTTTGGGAAAATAGCCTACAACTTTACCAATCGCCTTCGGATGAATATGTCCTATTGGCAGGTGGCTGCTCATCGAAAAGTATTTAATCCAAGATATATGTATTGGGATGATGGGCAAAATGAGTTGTTCCGTGACACATATCGATACACATACGAGCTGAATCATTCCGTCACGAGCCGAACCTTTTACACTCTTCGGTTATCACAGTTCGTGCAGGATCAGTTCCAAGGTGTTCGGTGGAAAGATAGCGATGAAGATGGATATCCGGATTGGTATGAGTGGAAAAACCCGGCAGGAGATTACGCCTCCGGTACGATTGATCCTATTTCAGATCCGTACAATCCAAATATTGTTCCCTATACAACATCATCAAATGGGGATACAATATTTTATACAAAACGAGATGACAAAACCGGATGGTTTCATGGAGCGACACCGGGAAACTGGAATTGGGAAATTGCAGAGACATTCAGAGATGTGAATAACAATGGAATCTACGACGAAGGAATAGACATTTTCGATCTTGAACGAGATGACTTTGACGGCGATGGAGTTTGGGATGGACCTGAACTCATTGAAAAATGTATTGAGCGTGATGGAAGTTACTGGTTAACACCGGATATGTATGTCAGTTATCTTGATCATGTTGATTATCGCAAAATATTTCATGAATGGGAAAATGACCCATATTGGGCACATTATGGTTTTGGGGATCCTGTCAATGGATACAATCCGGTTACAGGAAACGATTTCAATGCAAATTACTTTTTACCGATTGCTGAGTATGGTTGGGACGAGGGAAAAGCGTTTGGTGGTCATGATCGGTTTTACGGGTCATCAAGTGCCGTAACTCAGGAAGCCCGCTTGGATGTTACTTCCCAGCTGACGGACAAATGGAAGATTCGTACCGGCGTAGATTATAAATCGCATAAGCTTAACTATGATGAAATTAAATTCCGCTGGGATGAAGATTTGTCCCCGATTAGACAGAGTTTTGCTGAATATTGGAAAGATACAGGTCCCGATGGACTGCTACCGGGAAATTCCGGGAACGGTATTTGGGACGAAGGTGAATGGTTCGATGATGCAAACGGCAATAATGTTTGGGATAATGGTGAAGACTATGTTGATGAAGAAGTGATGCCGGATGAAGGCGAAGGAAATGGTGTCTGGGATCCGGGTGAAATGTTTGATGATGCGAATGATAATGGCGAATGGGATGATTTCCGTGAGCCGGAAGAGCTCTCAGCGTATATCCAAAACACATTTGAAGTACCGTGGATGGTGGTCAATGCCGGTGTTCGGATTGATGGCGTTAATTACAATACACGCATTTGGTCAGATCCGGATGGAAATCCTTCACCAAATAAACCGTGGTATTATGCAGATGTTGGAGAGGATGGTATCCCTGGGACAGGTGATGCCGGAGAAAATGATGACACATGGAACTTTGATGAAGAAGTCGATGCCACTCCCGGGTTGCAGAATCAAAAAACCCTGCTGACTCCGGCAAAATGGTTTTATAAAGTCAGTCCAAGATTGGGGATTAGTCATGTGATTACCGATCAGGCGACGTTTACATTTAATTACGGATTGTACTATCAGACTCCCATTTATCAGAATGTGTATCTAAATACTAATCGATTGACAGACCCGCAAGCTTTATTTGAGGAGACAGAGGGCTTCTTAGGGAATGCCACCATGAATGCCACCCGGACGGAATCCTATGAATTTGGGTTCAATATCCAAATGAACCGTTTTTGGGCATTTTCCTTGATGGGGTGGGTCAAAGATATGGATCAATTGGTCACGAGCAAAATTCAACGAAGTGGTGTGTACAAATATTACGTTTTTGATAACGGAGATTATGGCAGTGCGAAGGGAATTGATTTTACCTTAAAGAATCGGGGAATGCCTGTTAACACCATGATTCAGTACACCTATTCCGTTGCCAAAGCAAACAGTGCATATGACTGGGCAACGTTGGGTCTTGAAGCCATGGATGCACCCTCTCAAGAATTTTTAATGAGCTTCGACCGTACACATGATTTGACAGTTTCTGTCTACACAGTTCTCCCATTTGGAATCCAAACAGCTTTGACTGCTTTCTACCAATCAGGGATGCCATACACGCCTTACAAAAAGTTGAGTTCCATTTTTGACACACCTGAGTCCGATGAAAAAAATAAAAATTCCGCTCGTTCACCTGATTGGAAAGTCGTCAACTTATCGTTGTCTAAATTCCTGAAATTTGGGGACGTAAAAATGACATTGGGTATGAACGTGTTTAATGTGTTTAATATCATAAATGCCGTAGATATTTGGCCATTAACGGGTGAACCTGATAATCCCGGAGAATACTACACGGCAAATATTGGTGTCCCGTTTGAAGTCCCGGTAATCGGTAGAGCAAAATCGGGGACGTATTACGATATCCCGTGGTATATGTCTTCCCCAAGAGAAATCAATTTTTTCGTTCGTATGGATTTTCGTTAATCAATCTCGACTAATCGAATTACACTAACCATTGGAAGTATCAATGAATACACTTAAAAATACACTTGGCATTTCAATTTTTATTTTCGGATTGATTGGGCAGATTTTTGGCGTTGAGCCGGGAACCCCGACTGAAGAAACCGTGATTAACAATTCTGCTCCACCGGCGTTAACAAAACGCGGAGACTTTTCTTATCCGACCAATCCGACAAATGATCGAGCCATCGGCTATTTACTGAAAGGAAAAATAAAATCTACGATTCTCAATTATGGGGATTTTATTGACATCGATGTTGATAGAGACGGTCGTTGGGATAAACAGCCGGCAGGATTGTGGGGGGAGTATGCTTATATCCCACAATGTGGTTTTATCGCAGGAGTTCCAGGGATGGAATACTCCTACAAATACAACTGGATATTAGAAGGAGACTTGTCCGGTTCAGATTTTAAGGTGTGGTCATCCAACGGAGCATATCGGAAAATGGTTACCATCGATGGGGATACTACATTTAACTACGCCGGAGTGGTCTTTGAAACGTATGAGGATGACGGCATTGTCGGAACTGAAGTTGAATCATACTTGGCTTTCACACTACCGAATCAGTGGTATGTAGATTATGATGATTTTGATCCGAATGCAGGGGTGCTGATGATTAGCACAACGTATGGTGCTGACCCGAATTTGCCGAATGCGTATATGGATCCCAACGAGAAAAAGGGAATTGGACTGATTTATCCGTGGGCGTTACGTCCTGCACTGCAGAGCAGAACCTCCAGCTCCGTATTTGATTTCTATGATTATTCCGGATGCGATGGATTTAACGAAGACTGGGATGAGTGTGCGAATCTGGAATACTATGGTGCAACCGTGTCTGAATCATGGTTGACACGCCGTTATGATACGGATTGGCAACCGACGACCAATGCCCGTCAGTTAACGCAAAACCGTGAAGTTACTGCCGGTGATATTTTTGGTGAAACTGATTTTACGGACCCGAATGATCCATATCCATTACTGGCTCATAGTAATTTTTCACAAACTTGGCCGGTAAATTTTAATGAAACAACTGGAGATGCCATCCCATTCTGGCCCGGATGGTGGGCAGAAGATTACGCACCTGAAGAAACCGGGTGTGTCCCTGCTACACGGAAAAACCCGGATTGCTGGGTTGAGTTGCCGGGAACGTTCGTCTCAGATTCGGACATCTATATTGAGTTTGATGATCGCTGGGCGCACCGTGGGAATAAAGTGAATTCCACCGGAGATAAATATTTGCAAAAAGGCTACCCCATGGGTTTAAAAGTCATGTCCACTGCCCATTCTTACGGCGTATCATTTGCGGAAGATATCCTATTTGTTACGGTAAAAGTTCGAAACGAAAGTGGGGACTGGTGTGCATTTGAAAAAGAACCTGACGGGTCAATTCGTGACCTGCATCGATGTACAGATCCTGCGATTTATTCTGAGCAAGCATGTTTTGATGCGGGGGAAACTTGGGAACCTCTCTGTGGAGAAGGCATTGTGCTACCGGACGGATCAAAAATCAATGGTGGTAAAGGGTACGATTACAATAAAATGTATTTGGGATTTTATTTCGATGCAGATGCGTACTCTCAAACCATTACCGGAAGTACAGGCGGACGAACGCCAAGCGATGACACAATGGAATCGTATGACAGTACAATTGTCGTTAACAATGAAGAACTCATTATCAGTATGGCAATGATTTATGATTACGACGGTATCAGCGGCCCTGCGTCAGGGTCAGACCTTGGCATCGTGGCTGTTCAGCTTCTAGATACACCGGTCGCTACAGATACGTTGTATGAAGATATTCATGGGATTAACCGTCTCCCCGGACAGAAATTAAAAATTACGGATTGGCACTGGTTTGACTGGATGAACCGTCCGGGTGTGAAAAATCCTGGAATCGAACCCCCGCGGGCGAAAAACAAAGAGGAAATTCAGTTCAAGCTGATGTCGGGTGACACAACAAATATTACAGACTCTGAACAGGATTGGTTTTTTCATTCAAAGGAGCCGTCTCTCGACGAAATGGATCCGGATTTTAATCCGCATTTTGATTCATTGGAAGGCTTAGAAAAAGAGTCCGTTTGGAGCGATGGAGACGAAGGACTGGATTGCGTGTTAATAGCGAGTACGGGTCCGTTTAATATCGCCGTGGGTGAGGAAGTTCCATTCTCTTTCACCATTATTTTTGGAGAGGATAAAGCAGATTTAATTAAAAATGCTGAATTTGCTCAGATTATGTATAATTCTCATTATCAGGGATTTACACCCCCGACTGCTCCGACGGTAATTACAAAAGTGGATCAGGGGAAAGTGGAATTGTACTGGGATGATGCAGCCGAATTATCAACAGATGTCGTTACGGGTTACGGAGATTTCGAAGGATATAAAATTTATAAAAGTATCGATGGCGGGAAAACCTGGGGCGGTTTAGAAGACATGGTCTATGATACGACCGGAAAGCACGTTGGCTGGAGACCCATGGCGCAGTATGACTTAAGTGCAGAAGCAGATTCTCTGCATTGCATTTATACAGGTGGCAATTGCAGCGGGGAAAATCGAGGGCGAAATATTACAGGACCCGATCCGCAGGCACCGTGGTTCTATCTCGGAGAAGACTCCGGTTTTGATGAAGTATTAATGGACACCACGGATTGGGATACCATTATCGTAGAAGGAAAAGAAACCATTCTCAAATATAAATATACTGATGACCAGGTTGTGGACGGAATGGAATATACGTACTCTGTTACTGCTTATGATATGGGTGTTGAAGAACCCTTTACGGTCACTTGGATAGACCAGGGAGATGGTACGTTTACCATGGATAGCACACGCACCCAATCCAATCCGGATAATTGGGGAGCGTATCAAAGCATAGAAAATGCCAGAGGGACAACCATCCATGATCGAAACTTTGTGACGGTTGTTTCCGGTGTTCCACCCGATGAATCACTCAATAAGGTTTGGGTTGTGCCAAATCCGTACATCGTGCATTCTGAATTTCGTGAGAATGAATTTCTCAGACAGATACGGTTTACCAATGTCCCGGGTCATTGTGAGATTAGCATTTACACGATTAGCGGTGAGCTTGTGCAAACATTCAGGCATGATAATGAATTGGACGGGAATGAATGGTGGGACCTTCGGACGATCAACAACCAGGAGATCGCTCCCGGCTTATACATATTCCGTGTAGAGTCTGATAGCG
>JACNKV010000032.1 GCA_014381855.1 Fidelibacterota bacterium
AACCCATTCAATCCAACGACGACAATTGGCTACGATTTACCAAAGGATACACACGTCAAGCTGATGGTGTACAATATTCTGGGACAGTCAGTTATTACGCTAATTGATGCCTCGGAAACAGCTGGTTCTAAAAATGTGGTTTGGCACGGAAAAGATAGTTTAGGACGAGACGTGAGTGCCGGTGTATACTTGGTTGTACTTCAATCTGCTGATTTCACGGCAACGCGGAAAGTGGTATTGCTGAAATAACGAAAATATTTCGGTATATTCCCCGATGCACTCCACATCATTTCGCTATCGGGACAGGTGCGAATTCGTTGTGAATATTCCATATAAATAGCCATTATTACTTTCCTAATATTTTGATATTAAATTTGTAATTCTTCATTCTTAATTATTCCACACATGCAAAGAATTCCGTATTTTCTGCCCTCAAAATTATGAAAAATACACGCGGTAAAATTCTCTGGGTTGATGACGAAATCAACTTTTTAAGACCTCATATCCTGTTTTTGGAAGAAAAGGGGTACAGCGTTGCAACAGCAACAAACGGACATGATGCCATCACTGCTGCTGAAGAAGACTCATTCGACCTCGTCCTCATGGATCAGTTTATGCCCGGGATGGATGGCATGGACACGCTCAGGCAAATAAAGGAACTTCGACCGGCTTTACCCGTAATCATGATCACGAAAAGTGAAGAAGAGTGGCTGATGGATGAAGCCATCTCTGAAAAAGTAGAGCAGTTTCTGATTAAACCGGTCAATCCTATACAGATTTTAATGGCGTGCAAACAGCTGTTGGAAACGGATAAAATTCAAGAGGAAAAAGTTACATCAGGGTATCTGAAGGAATTTCAGGAAATCGAATATCGACTTCATGAACCGATGAATATTGATGATTGGTGGGAGACATACAATCAATTGATTAGATGGCAGCTGGAGTTTGATAAGCATAAAGATACGGGATTGGGGAATATCCTTGAAGAACAAATTCTAACCTGTAATCGTGAGTTTGTTAACTTTATAGATGATAATTATACCGATTGGCTTTCTGGAAATACTCGTCTGCCTTTGTCAATGGATGTTGTAAAAAACACTGTTGTCCCTCTATTGGAAAAGAATGAGAAGGTGTGTTTTATTGTTGTGGATTCTTTACGCCACGATCAGTTTATGACTCTTGCTCCGATGTTGAATAGTCTCTTTGATATGAAAGTTGATTATCATATCTCAATATTACCTACCGCCACGCCATTTAGTCGAAATTCCATTTTCAGTGGATTATCTCCCGACAAAACGAACAAAAAATATCCTCAACAGGCGGAAGCATTTCGAACGCATGCGCATAGTCTGAATCAGTTTGAGAAAGACTTCCTTTCCGATCAGCTAAAACGACTTGGGTTAGTAGAAAAACGGTTTCATTATCATAAAATATGGCAAGCAAGAGAAGGGATTCGGTTTTTGAATCAGGTCTCGAATTATATGCATTTGGACCTACTTGCGGTTGTCGTTAACTTTGTGGATATGTTGGCTCACAAACGTTCGGAATCTGAGGTGCTTAAGGAAATGGTACCGGATGAATCAGGGTATCGCTATGCAGTAAAAACGTGGTTCGAAAATTCTTGGTTATATAGATTATTGAGACAGTTGAGCGAAAGTGATTACAATGTTGTGTTAACGAGCGATCATGGTTCAATTCGTGTTCAGCGTGGAGTGATGGTAGGTGCGGATCGAGAAACATCCAGTGGGATTCGATATAAATATGGACGTAACCTCAATAGTAAAGATAAAAATGCGTTGATCATCAAAAAACCTAAAGAGTACTTACTTCCGGAGATGGGTCCACAGACAAATTATTTAATCGCGAAAGATGATGTGTATTTTTTATATCCGACCCAATTTCACAAGTATCAAAATTTATATAAAGGCAGTTTTCAGCATGGTGGAATTTCCATGGAGGAAATGCTCGTCCCGCTTGCCGTTATGAGAAATAAAAACCGTTGATGGAAGAACCTAAAAAATATCATTTACATTCTTTAGAGGAAACACAAAAGTTTGCGGCATCTCTGGCAAAAAAACTTCCTACAGGAACGATTGTTGCATTAATCGGAAATCTTGGGAGTGGAAAAACAACGTTTACCCAAGGGTTTGCCAAAGGATTGGGAGTGAAGGATGCAATTGGGTCTCCGACATTTAAACTAGTAAGTCAGTATGATGGTGAAAACTCAGTATTGTACCATATTGATTGCTATCGTTTAAAAAACAGCTCGGATTTTCTCAATATCGGCGGTGAAATGTATTTAATTCCGGAAGATGGATATACTTTAATAGAATGGGCAGATATTATCGAAGATATCTTACCGGAGGAGGCACTCCGGCTGCAGTTTGATAGAATCCCAGGAAAGTCAGAAGAAAGAATGATTGCAATTATGGGACATTCATTATGAATTTGCTCGCCATCGAAACTGCAACAACAATTTGCGGAGTCGCCTATTTTGAGAATGGAAAGTGTGTGTCCTCTGTTGAGAACAATATACCCAGAGCACATGCTGAAACTTTACCATTGTATTTTCAGCAGTTAGCAAGAAAAATTGACCTAAATTTAGATGAATTGGATGGGATTGCTGTTTCCATCGGTCCAGGGTCATTCACCGGTTTACGCATCGGATTAAGTTATGCCAAAGGGTTGGCGTATTCTCACTCACTCCCAATTGTTCCTGTCCCGACATTGCATTCATTAGCTGTGGGCTCAAAATCAGAGAAAAATGTTACGATTTTACTCCATTCTCACAGTGACATATTTTTTCATCAGAAATTCTTATGGGAGTCTCCGGAGTTGGTTTCTATGCAACATCCTGTGGCGGGTTCGTTAGAAAAATTGTTGGAGTCTGTTGATAAATCCTCTAAAATATTTTACTTCGGAGGTGATAAACATCTGTCATTATTTAAACATCATGATGTGCAGAGTGCTATCCCCTCTGTTAAGTGGATTGGAGCATTGGCTGAAACCTATTTTCAAGAATGGAAGGAAGATGATCCAAAGAGATTAGTCCCGGAATATATTTCACCCTTTAAAACACACACAAAAGCAATTCGTTGAATGTTAGAAAAGGAACACAGGATGATGTTGAGTCCGTGTTCAATATAGAATCAAGAGTGTTTTCAGATCCATGGGAAAAAGATCAAATTCTTGATGAATTATCAAATGAGACGTACGTATTATCTGAGAATGACGGAATTATTGGATACATGATGATTCATCGCAATTACAGAGAAATTCAGATTGCAAATTTTGCTGTTGACATTCCATATCAGCACAAGGGTTTTGGGAAATTATTTTTGAGTGAATTTCTCTCAACGGTTAATAAAGGAAATTCAGTAACTTTAGAAGTGAAGCAGTCGAACCTAAATGCAATAAAGTTGTATATTGACACTGGTTTTAAAGAGGTTGGCCGCAGGGATGAATACTATGCGGATGGAGAGGCCGCCATCGTGTTTCAGCTTAACACATGAAACAATAAACATTTTATGAAAACAAATTATGGCATGGTTTAGAAGACAAGACAAAAAGCTAAAGGAGACAGGAAAAAAAAATATCCCGGACGGGTTGTGGGAGAAATGCCCATCCTGCTCAGAGATATTGTACAAACCCGAACTGGATAAGAACCATTCAGTATGTAGACACTGTCAGCATCATTTCAGGGTGTCGCCGGATGTGTATCTCCAACTTATTGTTGATGAGGGGACGGACGTTGAGTTATTCCAAGGATTGAAATCTGCAGATCCTCTGAAGTTTAAATCCGGAAAGAAATATAGTGATCAACTTGACGCTGCTCAGATAAAAACCGGAGATCAAGATGCCATACGGTGTTACTCCGGTGAAATGAACAGAAAAAAAATCATACTTGGAATTATGAACTTTGGGTTTATTGGTGGGAGTATGGGCGCCGTCGTGGGCGAAAAGGTTTCACGGGCGATCGATGTTGCTGATAAAAACAAAATACCGTTTGTTTTAGTATGCACATCCGGAGGAGCGCGGATGCAGGAAGGAGCATTGTCTCTGATGCAATTAGCTAAAACAAGTACTCGCCTCGCGCGTTTTGCCGAACATGGCGGATTGTATATCCCCATTTTAACTGATCCGACAACGGGTGGAGTAACCGCGAGCTTTGGAATGTTGGGAGATGTGATTTTAGCTGAACCCGGTGCACTTGTCGGGTTTGCAGGTCCGCGTGTCATAAAACAGACGATTGGTCAGGATCTGCCAAAAGGATTTCAACGAGCGGAGTTTCTTCTGGAAAAAGGATTTGTGGATCATATCGTTCCACGGGAGAAATTGAAATCAACGCTGACAAATATTATTAAGATATTACAATCGAAAATAGTAAGAAGTGAGTAGAAAGTGGAAAAACTACTGGATTGCGAATAATATAAGCAAATTGCAAAAAGAATTAAATTGAGAAAAACTAACCTCATTAATTTCCCGTAAAACATACGGGATTAAAAACATCAGCCACACCAGTGAAATATTCTCCTTCGTCGAATTTCACGGTGCCGGCAGATAAACCCAGATAAACTTATGGTGCCAAAACAACCAAATATTTTAATTACAAACGATGATGGTATTCATGCTCCCGGAATTTACGCTTTATGGGAAGCTATGAAGGAATTAGGCGAGGTCACTGTTGTTGCTCCGGATACAGAAAAAAGTGCTGTGGGGCATGCAATTACACTCTCAAATCCGATACGAATCCAAAAAATTGAACGACATGGCGGATTTACCGGCTATGCAGTAAATGGTACCCCTGCAGATTGTGTAAAAATAGCTGTGCGTTCATTGCTGAAAGATAAACCCGATATTGTTGTCTCGGGAATAAATTCTGGTGCGAACGTTGGGAATAATATCATCTACTCCGGGACAGTGTCGGCGGCGACGGAAGGTGTTTTTTACAATATTCCTTCTGTCGCGATTAGTTTAGATTCGATTTATGGAGGAGATTTTAACCCGTCGAAAACCATATCAAAATATGTTGTAAACACCGTGGTGAAAAAAGGCTTGCCTAAAGGCACGTTATTGAATATTAATATTCCGAATGTTCCTGAAACACAATTAAAAGGCATTAAAATCACTCGTCAAGGAGATGTGTTTTTCCGTGATTGGTTTGAAAAACGTGAAGATCCACGTGGACGTATCTATTATTGGATGTCTGGCGAAGTTGTGACTCCGAATTCAAATTCTGAGATGGACAGCAGTGCTTTAAAGAGTGATTACATCAGCATTACCCCCATCCATTACGATCTGACGAATCATGACTATCTCGATGAACTAAAAAAATGGAAATTTGAATGAACCCTTCATCGAAATCCGGCATTGCTATCATTGATTTTGGGTCGCAATACACTCAACTGATTGCCCGAAAAATACGAGAGCAAAACGTGTTCTCTGAAATATTTCCTCATCAGGTGGATAAAGAAACATTACTTCAGCATGCACCCAAAGCGATTATACTTTCCGGAGGACCCTCCGGTGTTCACGAAGATTCTTCACCGGATTATGATCCAAAAATATTGGATTTAGACATTCCAATACTCGGAATATGTTATGGATTGCACTTATTAACAAAGAATTATGGTGGCGATGTAAATTCAATAGAACATGGAGAATATGGGGTTGCTAATTTGAAAATTTCAGAATCTGGTGACCTTCTTCATTCTGTGAAAGAGAATACACAAGTCTGGATGAGTCACGGAGATACGGTGACGAAAATTCCCAAGGGATGGACTTCGCTGGCAACATCTTCAAACGGTGTGATCGCAGCTATGAGTCATAAAAAACAAAAACGCTATGCCACTCAATTTCATCCCGAAGTCGCTCATACGTTAGAAGGTCAAACGATTCTGAATAATTTTCTTTTCAGAATCGCACACTGTACCCCGGATTGGACGCCCGGGAATTTTGTTCAAGAGCAAATTCAGGAAATACGGAAACAGGTTGGTAATCAAAAAGTACTTGTGGGAATCAGCGGTGGTGTAGATTCATCAGTCGTCGCTGCATTGTTACATGAGGCGATTGGAGACCAAGCCACCGGAGTTCTTATTGACCACGGACTATTAAGGAAGAATGAAGCTGCTCAATGTTTATCTGTATTAAGAGACGGACTAGGAATAAATATAGAGCTATACGATGAGTCTAAAAGGTTTTTATCCAAATTGAATGGTGTTTCGGAGCCGGAGAAAAAACGAAAAATCATTGGCGAACAATTTATCCGTGCATTTGAAGACGTATCAAGTGAAGCAAATGAAGTAGATTTTCTGGCTCAGGGAACATTATATCCGGATATTATCGAAAGTGGTACTTTACATAAGGGTGGGCATGCGGCTGTAATTAAGAGCCATCATAACGTTGGTGGTCTACCTGCTGATATGAAATTTGAATTAATCGAACCACTAAAAGATTTGTTTAAAGATGAAGTTCGTAACGTCGGACGGAAACTTGGATTGCCAAAATCGTTAATTCAGAGACATCCTTTCCCCGGCCCGGGGCTTGCTGTACGGATCCTTGGAGAAATCACAGAGGAAAGAATCAAGATATTGCAGGAAGCTGACAATATCTATATTAACTGTCTTCTTGATGAAAATGTGTATGACGAAATTTGGCAGGCGTTTTCTGTGCTCATCCCGGTAAAAACTGTTGGAGTGATGGGAGATCAGCGGACTTATGAAAACCTGTTAGCCCTTCGAGCAGTCACCAGTACAGACGGAATGACCGCCGATTGGTATCGAATGCCGGCAGAGTTACTTTCAAAAATATCCAATAAAATTGTGAATTCAGTAAAAGGAATAAATCGCGTGGTTTACGATATAACATCAAAACCACCGGGAACAATCGAATGGGAATAACCGTTAATTGGTTAACAATTTATGGTTAATAGTTAACAAGTATTTAGTGTGTTCGGATGAAAAAAAATGATACAACCCGTGAATTAACTTACAAATTTGCAATTCGGATCATTCGTATGGCAAAATATTTACAAGAAGAGAAAAAAGAATATATTTTGTCAAAACAAGTATTGAAAAGTGGCACAGCAATTGGAACACTTATTAGAGAAGGGCAATATGCTGAATCAGATGCGGACTTTGTGCATAAATTGTCTAGTGCATTAAAAGAAGCGAATGAAACGGAATATTGGTTGTCTTTGTTACAGGAGACCCTTTTCGGAGCGGACTCAATAATGAAAAACCATAAACCATAAACCATTAACCATAAACCATTAACCGGAAACCGTAATTATGTGTGGAATCGTAGGATATTTTGGGAATAAAGATTCTGTCCCTATTTTAATCAAGGGGCTGCAACGCTTGGAATACCGCGGATACGACTCTGCGGGAATTGCTGTGTTTGAAAATGAAAAACTCAGGCATATCAAAAAAACCGGGAAAGTCAGTAATTTAAATGATAGCGTTCAGTCTGAGGGTCTGTCCGGAAATATCGGAATTGCTCATACTCGCTGGGCTACACACGGAGAGCCTAATGATGTCAACGCCCATCCGCATTTGGATGAAACGAATTCCATTGCGTTAATCCATAATGGAATTATCGAAAATTACAGCGTTTTGAAAAAAGCACTGGTCAACCATGGTGCTGTCTTCAAAAGTGATACGGATACAGAGGTCTTGGTACAGCTTATTTCCTCGTTTTATCACGGGGACGGTCTTCGGTTTGAAGATGCTGTACAAGCGGCACTTCAGGAGGTTGTCGGAGCGTATGGAATTGTTGCGATTTGTCAAGATGAACCGGATGTGATGGTCGCCGCCCGACTTGGAAGTCCGTTAGTGCTTGGTTTGGGTGAAAACGAATATTTTCTCGCAAGTGATGCGTCTCCCATCGTAGAACACACTCGCAGTGTTGTGTATTTGGATGAAGGTGAAATGGTAATAATTCGCAAGGATGGGCACGCCATCCGAAGGATTGAAGACAACCACGTTGTTACGAAGCAGATAACAAATCTGGATTTAAGCATCGAAGAAATCGAGAAGGGTAGTTTTCCCCATTTTATGCTTAAAGAAATCCATGATCAGAAACGGACGATTGTGGACACGATGCGCGGACGCCTTTTAGTTGAAAAGGGAACCGCACATTTAGGGGGGATTCACGATTGTCTCCCGAGAATCGAGCGATCGAAACAGTTTATCATCACTGCCTGCGGAACCTCGTGGCATGCCGGGCTTATCGGAAAATACCTGATTGAAGAATACGCACAAATTCCTGTGCACGTCGAATATGCGTCGGAATTTCGTTACAGAAATACTATCATCGACGGCAACACAACGGTAATCGCAATCAGCCAATCCGGGGAAACAGCGGATACACTTGCGGCAATCCGCAAAGCGAAAGAACACGGAGCACTTACGGTTGGGATTTGCAATGTTGTCGGGAGTTCCATTCCTCGCGAAACAAATTGCGGTGTGTACACACATGCCGGTCCTGAAATCGGTGTCGCATCCACGAAAGCCTTTACTGCGCAAGTAACAGTATTATCCATGCTGGCATTATTGTTGGGTCGACGGAATGGTTTATCGTTAGCAAAGGGACAATCCGTTGCAAAGGCGTTGAGCAATCTGGGCAACCTCACTGAAACAATATTAAAGGATACGAAACAGATCGAAACCGTTGCAAAAGATACGGTTCACGTCAATAACTTTTTGTATCTTGGCAGAGGATTAAATTTCCCCGTCGCTTTGGAAGGGGCACTGAAATTAAAAGAAATATCGTACATTCATGCAGAAGGATATCCTGCCGCTGAGATGAAACATGGTCCCATCGCTCTGATTGATGAAAAGATGCCGGTTGTATTCATCGCTCCTCATGACCAGACATTTGAAAAAGTACTATCAAATATTCAGGAAGTCAAAGCTAGAAAAGGTAAGGTGATTATCCTGACGGACAAACGCACAAAGGATGTCGTAGATTTAGCAGACTATCTTATTGAGATTCCGTCAACGCACACCAGGATATTCCCCATCGTAGCGTCCATCCCGTTACAATTGCTTGCGTATCATTTGGCGGTGCTGAGAGGATGTAATATTGACCAACCAAGGAATCTGGCAAAAAGTGTCAC
>JACNKV010000074.1 GCA_014381855.1 Fidelibacterota bacterium
ACTTTTCACTAAAGTAGTTCTGACCTTTCATTATGTTTCAGCCAGTCCACCAGTTCTTTTACGTCTTCTACTTTATCTTTTTGGACGACAAGCGTCGCATCGTCCGTATTAATGACCACAATATTATCCAGCCCGAGAACGGCGGTGAAATGCCCGTTAGACTGGATATAGTTATTTGATCCTTTCAAAATAACGCCGTCGCCTTTTATCACATTATTAGTATTTGTTTTGGGCGATACGTTGTAAACGGAGTCCCATGAGCCGAGGTCATTCCAACTAAAGCCGGCACGAACAACATAGGTGTCATCGACGACTTTTTCCATCAGACCATAGTCGATAGAGATTGGATGAACATCCTCCCAGATATCCTCAAAGGATTGAGAGTTGCCTATCCGGAGCCGGATGCGTTCAAGGTGCTCATAAAGATCCGGGATATACGTTTTTAGTTTGGACATTAACGTATTGGTTTTCCAAATAAAGATTCCTGCATTCCAGAGGAAATCCCCGCTTTTAAGAAACTTTTTCGCCAATTTGAGATGTGGTTTTTCCGCAAATACTTTTAACCGATACGCATCCAAATGATCTTCATCGCTTTTTTGGTCATATTGAATGTAACCGTAGGCGGTGGATGGGAATACCGGCGGAATTCCTAAGGTAACGATAGATTCGTTTTTCCGGGCGAGGTGATTGGCAGTGCCGATGGCTTTTGCAAATTCTTTATGCCCGACAATCAAATGGTCAGCGGGGAAAATCCCCATCACTTCATTCGGGTGTTTTTTTGCAATATGTAACGCCGCTAAACCAATGCAGGGAGCGGTGTTTTTCCCGCTGGGCTCTACAATGATATTCTCCTTGCTGATATTGCGAGTTTCTTTCTGAACGGACTTAGCAAGGTCTTCGCGGGTGACAATATAAATATCTTTGACCAGTTTGATTTTTTTCAACCGCTCAACGGTCATTTGGAGCATGGTTTGCTCCCCGACAATGTTCAACATTTGCTTTGGGCGGGTATGGCGGCTGTACGGCCAGAACCGGGGTCCGCTTCCTCCTGCCATTATAACAGCTATCATTTTGATATGCCTCCTACTTGGGTCTCAGATCAAGTTCCAGATCCCAGTTTGCACGGATATCAACCGTGTCCGGAATTTGCCAGAATTGTTCTGACACCACGTTTTGGATTGCATCCCCAAACGTATAGGAATTATTTTGATCTTGATCGTTGTAGATCATTAGGAAATATGTTCCTTCAGGTACATGATTAAATTCAAAAACCGTCGCTGAATTTACACATTCTGACAATGTAAAAGTTGAATTATCCGCTGATGTAAGGTTTACCCGGCAATTTTTACACCATGGGATATCTGTTTGTCCCCGCAGAACTCCATAGCCAATAGGCTCGGTCGTTTTAATCACGATGGTTGTCAATGAATCCTTGAAGGTTGCTCGCGTAGCCATCGCCGTGCTGTCTTGTGTTAGCGTCACCTGATAAGTGGAATTCGGTTCCCAGCCGTCAACGGGATATATGTTAAGACACATCGAATTCACCCATTCTTCAATAACGGCAATAGCTACACTATCCTCTTTGGTGAGCGCCAACCCAAATGGAGAACGTGATTTCTCCACTGGTTTGGAGAAGACCAACGACACACTCGGTGTCTCTGTTTTATCCGGGGATAGTTTCAATGTTTGCTTCGGTGAAAGTAAATCCAGCCAGGTTGTATCCGGTTTTTCGGGGACGATAACTGTTACAGCGGATGTGTCTGCCGCCTTTGTTTGGTTTTCGTCAGTTATGTTGATGAGGATCCGTAATTTTTCCCCGGGCGTTAACAAAGAATCGGAAATTAATATTACTTGCGTGGAATCCAATGAATTTACAAACCATGAAAAATCAAGGTTTTCACCGGATTCCCTTTCGATAACCCCGCCGGGCTTTAGGTTTGTTTCGGTGACAGCATTACTAAATATCAGCTTGCCCCAATTACTTTCCAGCCATTCTCCTCGCAATAAGCGTTGCTTGGATACGTCTTTATGAAGAAGCATATTTACATGCGACACAGAATCTTTTTCGGAGACAATAACAGACTTTTCCCAAAACATACCGTAACGCATTCGTGTCGGATCCAGCGCTCTTCCTGCCCCTTCATTGCCAATCGCGAGTATGTGATATGACCCCGGAGAGAGGTATTGAAATAGGTATGTGCCTGCATCCGTGACGTTGGTGATATAATCCGGTTCGGTAAAATACAAAGAATCCGGTTGAGTATTTGCTGAGTGTTTCCACAAATGGACAGAGGCGTTTTCGCTGCCTGAAACCACACCGGAGATTTGCCCGTGGTCAATTTGGGTTCCGGTGCTGTAGGCAAGATGAATTGGCTCTGCAAGCGGGACGCCGTGTTCATCTTTTAAATCCCGACTTACCGTAATGACGTAGGTTTGATTTGGAGAAAGCGTGTTTGGCAATCGCAAGAGAATATCTTCCCCGCGGAATTTAACATCAAGCGGCTGTCTGAGAATCGGGAAAACTCGTAGGCTTTTCTTAAGACTGTTTTCATCCATGTATTCAGAGAACTGAAGAAGAATCTCTCCCCCGGAAAATTCAATCGTTTCGTTTGCAGGAGAGACAGTTACAAGATACGGAGGAGTCGTATCTTCCGGTCCGCCGGGCGGTGACTGAATTGCAGCACAGGACAGAATCAGAAGATGCACTACGCATAAAAGGAACAATTTTATGTAATTAGTTTTGATTGTGATTTGCCTGTTTTGTGTCTTTTTATTGGGTGATAATTTAACAGATTTCTTTAATAAGTAGTTAAATCAAAATATTTGGTCATTACAGATTATTATACCGCTATATTGACATAACACAGTATATTCTCCTGTAAAATAGTAAGAAGACAGAACAAAATGACCAACCTAGATAAAACAGATAAAAAAATTCTTGAAATCCTTCAGCAAAACGGAAAGATAACAAACTCTGAACTTGCCAAGCAAATAAACATCTCTGCTTCTCCGACACTGGAGCGAGTAAAAAAGTTGGAGAAACGAGGATTTATCAGACAATATGTTGCGCTGGTAGACCCTCATAAAGTGGGTGTAACCTGCTTTACGTATGTGGAAGTAACACTTAAGCGCCACGGAAAAGATCCTGTCCAGCGCTTTACAAGCTCCATCATAAAATTGGAAGAAGTCATGGAATGTCATCACATTACCGGAGAAGCTGACTTTTTACTCAAAGTGGCGACAAAGGACATACCGAAATATGAGGATTTTATTATTCATAAACTTACAGCGCTGGAAGATGTGCAACATTTAAAAACGCTAGTGGTGCTATCCACGCTCAAGCAAGAAACAAAAATTTCCGTAACAAATGGAGATGAAGCAAGATGAACAAAGTTAAAAATGCAAATTATTGGATAGAAAAAGGGAAGCAAATGACCGCTGAACGCCAGCGGCGAATTGATAGAACAAAACAGTGGAAGTTCGATACGATAGCCACCCACGGTCTTTATGATTTGACGGAAGCTCTCAACTCTAATAACGGTTCGATCATGGAACCCGTATATATGAGTCCGGCACAAGCCTATCACGACAGCGGAGAAATGGAAGCTGCCTTAGCCTATCAAATGCCGACCTGGTGTTATTCACGTATCGCCAACCCATCCACGTTTTTCCTTGAAGAAACCACCGCCTTGTTAGAAGCCTATCAATCCGGAGTGGAAGCGTCTTGTGTGGCGACTTCCAGCGGAATGAGTGCAATTCGCACAGCAACAGACCCGTTTTTAGTCAAGGATGATTCGCTGCCCCCACCTAATTTTGTGGCATCCGCAAAAGTATACGGTGGTTCATTTCAGCAATTTTGGATTCGCCGAAGAAAAGAACAGGGGATTGAAGTCCGGTGGGTGACCAATCCTCTGGACTTAAACGAATGGGAATCTAAAATTGATGAAGGCACTCGATTTGTGTATGGAGAATTTCCGTCGAACCCATCCGTGGCATTATTCGATATTGAAAAAGTTGCAGAAATAGCCCATGCGCATACTATTCCGTTAATCGTGGATTCCACCTGTGCATCTCCTGCGCTGACGCGTCCACTCGAATTTGGGGCGGATATCGTGGTGCAGTCGGCATCGAAAGTTCTCTCGGCAAGCGGGACTTCCATCGTTGGATTATTAACCGCCAGAAAAAACATAGTGAGTAAAATCGGAACGGATGAAATGAAAGCAAATTTTGCGATTTGGGCAAAACTCTGGCCTTATCGGGATAACGGACCGGCTTTGCATCCGATGGCAGCAATAATGACACTGAACGATATGCGGTCACTCAGAATGCGAATTGCCCAAATGAGCAACACCGCAATAAAAGTGTCTGAATATCTGGCTTCTCATCCAAAAGTGGGTCGTGTTTATTATCCGGGACTCGAAAATTATGAAGCATATAATCTGGCGAAAAAATACATGAAACTGGTGGACGGCACGGAGAATATGTTCGGTTATATGCTGCTGGCAGAGATTAATGAAAAGAATGACGGTGATACAGCTAATACCCGTCGGTTTTATGACAATTTGGATATGATTTGGCGTGCCACGGATTTAGGTCGGGTAAAGACGGTTGCAACCCTGAACGCAATTTCGACCCATCAACAGCAAGGGGAAGAAGGACGAAAATTGGCATCCATAAAACCCAATGCAGTCCGTATCGCTGTCGGGATCGAGCACGCGGATGACATCATCGCGGATCTTGAAAAAGCTCTGTCAACAGTTAAGTAGGAGAAAAAAATGCAAAAAATAGCACTCATAGGATTTGGAACTGTTGGTCAGGGTTTATGTGAAATCTTGCGCGACAAAAAAGACGAACTGAATAAAAAGTACAACTACGACTGGAAGATTGTAGCCGTTTCCGATGTAATGAAAGGATCGGTTTATTGCCGCGACGGATTAAATGTTGAAAAATTATTAAATTTTGCCGCTTCAGGTCGTTCACTTGATGAATACGACTGCAAATGCAATGCTGATATTTTAGAAACCGGGTGGGATGCACTACGAACCATTAATGAATCCAATGCGGATGTAATTTGTGAATTGGCTTTTACCGATCTGCAAACCGGAGAGCCGGCAATTTCGCATTGTAAGGCTGCGTTTGAATCCGGGAAGCATATTGTTACCAGTAATAAAGGTCCTGCGGCATTAGCGTATCAGGAGATGCTGAAACTGGCGCAGAATAACAATGTTGAGTTCAAAATTGAAGGGACGGTTGCAAGCGGAACGCCCATTTTGAATTTGGCAGAAGGTTCATTAGCCGGAAACACCATCACGTCTGTAAAAGGGATTTTGAACGGAACAACGAACTATATTCTTTCAGAAATGGAAAACGGGATGAGTTACGATGATGCACTCGCAAAAGCCCAGGAACTCGGGTACGCCGAAGCTGACCCAACCGGCGACGTGGAAGGCTATGATGCACGTGCAAAAGTTGCGATTTTGACCAATGTTGTTATGGGTGAAAGTTTTGGAATTAACGATGTATCGTGTGAAGGAATTACAAAAATTACATCAGAAGATATTGAGAAAGCAAAATCTCAAAATGCACGGTGGAAATTACTCGGTTCAACAGAGATTATTGACGGGAAAGTCGTTGCCTCTGTAAGACCGGAAATGGTCCCGATGAGCCACCCGCTGGCGGGAATTATGGGTGCAACTAACGCTCTCACCTTTACCACAGATTTAATGGGAGACGTCACGATTGTCGGAGCAGGTGCCGGAAAAATTGAAACAGGATTTTCGATACTTACTGATTTACTCGCAATAGAACGCGGATAACACGGATTTTTTACTGAAAGAGCGTTATCTGTGGCTAAATAAGAGAGGATATTATGAGTTTAAAAAACAAAAAACGTGACACAAAAGTAACACACGCCGGGCATGTAAAAGACCCCTTCGGCAGTGTGTCCCCACCCATTTATCAAACATCCACATTTGCGTTTGAATCTGCGGATCAGGGCGATGCACGGTTTTCCGGCAAGGAAGACGGCTACATCTACACACGAATCGGAAATCCGACTACCGACGCTCTTCAGAATGCAGTCGCATCATTGGAAGGCGGAATTGGCGCGTTAGCAACCGCCTCCGGGATGGCGGCAAGTTCCACGTTATTTATGGCGTTGCTCGGCTCGGGAAAACAAATTATCGGCACGGATGCGATGTACGGTCCGACACGCGGCGTAGTTGAAAACGAATTTTCCCGCTTTGGTGTGAAATATGATTTTGTGGACTCCACCGATATTGAGAATATACGCAAAGCCATACGCCCGGAAACTGGACTTATCTTTATCGAAACTCCCGCGAATCCGACCATCAATATTACCGATATCCAGGCCTGTGCCGACCTTGCGCATGAACACAACATTCCCCTGGCTGTGGATAACACGTTCATGAGCCCGATGCTGCAAAATCCGCTGGCGTTGGGTGCCGATATAGTGATGCACAGCATGACAAAGTTCATCAACGGACATACTGATGTCGTCGGAGGAATATTAGTTTTTAAGGAGAGTGCTTTACTACAAAAAACGAAGAAGGTCTTACTTTCGATGGGCGGAACCATGGATCCGCATCAGGCATGGTTGGTTCTCCGCGGATTGCGTACGATTTCATTGCGCGTGGAGAAAGCACAACAAAATGCAGTCAAAATTTCTGAATATTTGGAAAACCATCAAAAAATTGAATGGGTGCGTTACCCGGGATTAACATCCCACCCCCAACACAATTTGGCAAAACAACAGATGAGCGGTTCCGGTTCGATGATGAGTTTTGAAGTCAAAGGCGGATTGGGTGCCGGTAAAAAACTCATGGACAATGTAACTGTTGCGACATTGGCAGTATCTCTGGGTGGGTATGAAACCCTTATCCAACACCCTGCTTCCATGACACACGCCGGAATGAGTCAGGATGCACGCCTCGATTCAGGAATTACCAACGGACTGGTACGGCTCTCTGTCGGGTGCGAAGATGTTGAAGATTTGATTGATGACCTTGAAAACGCGTTGAAGAGCGTTTAACCACGGATTTCACAGATTACACGGATTATGAAAAAAGAAATTAAATACAAAGATTTAACCTATAATATCATTGGTTCGGCAATGGAAGTTCACAAAATTCTCGGCAATGGTTTTTTGGAATCCGTTTATGAATCTGCATTTTGCGTTGAATTAAGAAAAACAAAAATTCTTATCAAAATCAAGTTGAATATCCTGTGATTTACAAAGGTATTAATATTAAAACATTTGTTTGTGATTTGGTCGTTGATAATAAAGTTGTGATTGAATTAAAAGCGATGATAAAAATAACAGACATTGAACGTGCACAAATATTAAACTATCTTAAAGTGACAGGATTAAGGGTTGGATTACTCATCAATTTTGGTAGAGCTTCTCTTGAATATGAGAGGTTCGTTTTATAACAACTATAATTTACAGGGTCTTCATCTGTGAAACCCGTGTAATCTGTGGTTAACTAAGGAGAAATCATGAAGATGTTACTTGCCGGTGAATGGATCACCAAAAATGAAACGATAAACATAGAAAACCCTTATGACCAAACGGTCGTAGATACTGTTCCGCGCGGAACGGCGGACGATATGAAAAAAGCAATCGACAGCGCCGAAATAGGTGCAGTAATTGCGCGAAAGATGCCTGTTCACCAACGGATGGATATTTTATATAAAACGGCTGAGATTGTCAAAAAGAGTCAAGAGGAATTTGCACGTACAATTGCGAGTGAAGGTTCAAAAACCATCAAAGAAGCACGCGGGGAAGCATCACGATGCGTGAATACGTTAATGGTGTCCGCAGAAGAATCACGCCGGATTTTAGGCGAAACACTCCCGTTTGATTCTGTCGCCGGAGCAGAGAACAAAACCGGCTATTACAAGCGTGTCCCGATCGGAATTATCGGCGCGATCACGCCATTTAATGACCCGTTGAATCTTGTGGCACATAAATTAGGTCCTGCCATTGCGGGCGGGAACAGCGTTGTGCTTAAACCGGCAACGGTAACCCCGCTTTCGGCACTAAAACTTGCCGAGGCTTTTATGGAAGCTGGGCTTCCGGCACATGTTTTGAATGTGGTAACGGGTTATGCCTCCGAAAACGCGGATGCTCTTGTGACTGATCCCCGTGTAAGAATGGTGAGTTTTACCGGCGGTGTCGATGCCGGAGAAAACGTGATGAGTAAAGTCGGCCTAAAAAAAATCGGAATGGAACTTGGCAGCAATTCGCCGGTCATCGTGATGGACGATGCAGATGTCGATTGGGCGGTTGAATCCTGTGTGTCCGGTGCATTTTGGGCAGTCGGGCAAAATTGCATCGGTGTACAGCGGATTTTGATTCAAGGTAATGTTTACGAGGAGTTCACCCAAAAATTCGTTGAAAAAACTAAGACCCTCAAAGTCGGAAGGCAGCTTGATGAATCCACAGATGTCGGACCAATGATTACCATCGATGAGGCAGAGCGGGTTGAAAAATGGGTGAAAGATGCCACCGATAAAGGGGCAACTCTGGAATGCGGCGGAAACAGGGATGGTTCACGGATGGAACCGACAGTGCTGACGAATGTATCTGATGATGCAATTTTGACATACGAAGAAATATTTGGACCGGTGGTTTTTTTGAAAAAGATAACTACGCTTGACGAAGCGATTGAAATCGCAAACAGCGTCAATTATGGCTTGCACGGTGCAATCTTTACAAAGGATATAAACCAAGCGCATAAAGCCATTGATGAGTTGGAAGTCGGAAGTGTGATTATAAACGATTCAACCGATTACCGGTTGGACCAAATGCCGTTTGGTGGTGTAAAAAACAGCGGAATTGGTCGCGAGGGAATCAAATTCGCCCTACAGGAAATGACCGAACCGAAAGTAGTAATCTTTAATATTGATTATTGATTATTGTAGAAAACATTACAAACATCACAGACTTAATTGAAATCACAATAAATATATCTGTGCAATCTGAGAAATCTGTGGTTTAAAAATAGGAGAAAAATATGCCAAACAAACGATCTTGGGCTGAACCGTGGAAAATCAAAATGGTAGAGCCCATCAAAATGACAACCAAAGAAGAGCGCTTAACAGCAATCAAAGAAGCGGGATATAATACATTTTTACTGAAATCGGAAGACGTGTATATCGATCTTCTCACCGACAGCGGAACGAACGCGATGAGTGACCGTCAATGGGCGGGACTCATGCTTGGCGATGAAGCCTATGCCGGTAGCCGCAACTTTTATCATCTTGCCGAAACGGTAATGGAATACTATACCTACAAGAATTTAGTCCCCACACACCAAGGCAGAGCCGCGGAACATATTTTATCCACGATTATGATCAAAGATGGAGATTTCGTCCCGGGAAATATGTATTTTACGACGACGCGATTGCATCAGGAACTTGCCGGCGGAACTTTTGTGGATGTCATCGTCGATGAAGCACACGACACAGAAAGCGAACATCCGTTTAAGGGTAATGTCGATTTAATCAAGATGCAAAACCTCATTGATGAAGTCGGGGCGGATAAAATTCCGTATGTGTGCATCGCGACATCGGTGAATATGGCGGGCGGTCAGCCGATCGCTTTGCAAAACCTGAAAGACCTGCGGGCACTCTGTGATTCGTATGATATTCCGATTGTACACGACATGACGAGAGTGGCAGAAAACGCTTACTTCATACAACAGCGTGAAGAAGAATATAGAAATAAAACCGTCCGTGAAATCGTTCATGAGATTTGTTCGCTAACCGATCATGCCACGATGAGCAGTAAAAAAGATGCGCTAGTAAATATCGGCGGATTTCTTGCCACGAATGATGAAGATGTTTTCATGAAAGCAAAAAATATGGTGGTAATGTATGAAGGTCTCCACACGTACGGCGGAATGTCGGGGCGCGATATGGAAGCAGTAGCAATCGGGATTAAGGAATCTGTCAGCGATAACCACATGGCATCGAGAGTCGGACAAGTTCAATACTTGGGAAATAAACTTATCGAGTATGGAATTCCAATTGTTATGCCCATCGGTAGTCACGGTGTGTTTTTGGATGCAAAAAAATTCCTTCCGCATTTGTCCCAGGATATGCTGCCCTCCCAAACGCTGGCATCGGAAATTTACATTGAAAACGGAGTCCGAACGATGGAGCGTGGTGTTGTATCCGCCGGGCGAAATAAAGAAACCGGTGAACATTATTTTCCGAAACTTGAATTGGTCAGAATTACGATCCCAAGACGTGTGTATACCCAGGCGCATATGGATGTCGTTGCTGAATCCATCGCGGCGGTTTATGAGCGGCGTAATGAAATCAAAGGATTGAAGTTTGTGTATGAGCCGGAATATTTACGGTTCTTTCAGGCGCGATTCTCCCCAATTACGAATTGATAATTCAGAAATGACAAATCCGTGAAAACCGGCACAAGTACTTCAAAATTAATCTACAATGCTCAATGCTATGGGAATGTTGAGCCGATTGAGTATATGGTTCCGTATCCTAATTTGCGTGGGCTGATTACCGGGCAGAATGTCAAATACGCTGATCATTTTGCATACAAAGATGCCGAATTGACCAATAAACATGTCTTAAATTTGGTCAATCAAACTGCGAACTGGCTGGAATCACTTGGAGTAACGCATGAGCATCGGGTGCTCATCCACGGATTTGACTTCCCCCATGCTGAGTTGATGGCATTTGGGATTTGGTCGGTCGGAGCATCTTTGGTTATTACGGACGGCAAGGTCACATCTGCAATCGAAGGAGTTAATCCTGAGTTTGTTCTCGATGGCAAAGAATTAAATTATCCGGATTGTTTAAGCGGGTATTCAACGGAATATATTCACAAAATTAACCGTTTGCTACCGGATGAAGCTATAGTCTTTTGGAATAAAAACCGCGGAATAAAACTCAGTCATTATAATTTATTGGTGAATGCGAACGGATTTTATTTATCTTCCGGGCTGAATGAAACAAAATCGTTTCACATTGATCTGCCGCCGACGTCTACTGCGTGGGCGGTGTTTCAGGTTGTTCTACCGTTCTATACCGGAGCCGTACTCACCGCTGTGAATCCTGATATTACCGTTGGGTTACCATCGCAGTTTACGGAAATAGATTATAAATTGATTTTGGAGTGGGAGAAAATAGAAAAAGGAGACCCTACACATATTTTTATTCTACCCGAAAACACGGCAGTTTTAGCGATTGGTGAAGAACCAAATCACATGACAAAAATCGAAGACATGGATATCGTCCTTACTGTTACCGGGCATTCTGTTATGATGGGATATTTGGATGAAACCAGGAATGAGTCTGTGTTTACAGAAAAAGGAATGATCGTTTGATTAGAGTATTGGGTTTTGCAAAGCCTTCTCTATATTAGTACTTAATATTTTACGTCGAATATGTGTGGAGGTTAATAGGGTGACTTTCGAGAATAGTTAACCCAAACCGCTGAGAATATCCGTGGCGTGGGTTTTTGTTTTCACTTTCGGATAGGCTTTTTCAATCACACCGTTTTCATCGATGATATACGTAATTCGATAAATACCTTTGTATTCCCGTCCGTAGAGTTTTTTTGATCCCCAAGCGTGGTAGGCTTTTAGTACTTCTTTGGATTCATCACAAAGAAGCGGAAACGTGAACCCATGTTTTTCTGCAAATTTCTTTTGATGTTTTGGCAGGTCGGCGCTCATCCCAATAATCGCTATATTCTTTTCTTCAAATGATTGGAATTCATCCCGGAATCCCTTTCCTTCGGATGTTCATCCGGGGGTGCCGGCTTTTGGAAAAAACCACAGAACGAACTTTTGTCCTCTATAATCCTGAAGGGATACTGTATTTTCGTTTGCATCCGGCAGACTGAACGTCGGTGCCTGTGTGCCGATTTCTAACATAATTTATTCCTCCGTTTTTATTTCTGACCACCGCATTCGGTCGTCGTTTTTTAATACCATTTCATTGACAGTTCCCAAACCCTCTTTTTGTCCTTTCCAGACCAGCAAGGATTCGGCTTCCTCAATCGTTACCCAACGAAACTCACTATGTTCATTTGACAGGACAACCTTTTCATCATCGACTTCAACGCCAAAAACCGGCACAAGGTTGATTCGGTCTTTGTGGGCCTCGTAGAACCGGCTAACGTAATCGGCAGTGAACATCCGTTTGGGCGTGAGTCCTGTTTCTTCTTTTAATTCTCTGACAGCGGTTTGCCAAGCGGTTTCTCCTGATTCAATTTTTCCGGCGACGCCCTGCCAAAGGTGTTCATATATCTTTGTTTTTGAACGTTTCAACATTAAAAAACGAAGTCCGTCAACTGTTCGCCTAAAGACATAACTATCGATGACGCCGGTAACTGTTTTGGTCATAATGTGTTTGATTCCGTAATTAATCTTATAAAATTTACTTCAAAACTCATCTATCTTTTCTAATAAAATATTCTGTGTATTTTCACCAGTCATGTTTCAGGTCAAAGATAAGAATATCCCGTTGCTATGGTCCGCGCAGATGATTTCCACCGCCGGGGATGCCATCTACCACCTTGCGCTCATCTGGCTGATTCTAGACATTACCGGCTCTCCGGCAGTGACGGGGCTAGTCGCCATGGGAACCTATCTGCCGGCGATGCTGTTTAGTCTCTATGCCGGCGTCCTCTCCGATCGGCTTCATCGTATCGGGCTGATGATCTTTTCGAATCTGGCGCAGGCATTTACGGTCATTATTATTCCGACCTTGCTTTACCTTGGGCATGAAGCCACCTTGATGATCGGAGTCCTGGCTTTCATCCGGGCGGCTTTCGGCACACTTTTCCCGCCGGCATTGAACGCCTTTATTCCGACGATCACCGACCGCGATTCACTAGTACGTGTCAATTCGGTGATGGCCACCTCTCAGCAGTTCGCCTGGCTGATCGGTCCCGCATTTGCCGGAATTTTGCTGGGATTTATCTCCCTGAAAGCACTTTTTATTCTTGATGGGCTTTCCTTTGTCTTAGCCACGGTTCTGTTACTACTGGTTCGGCAGCCTGAGCAAAAACAAAGACCGACCGACCATAGCTCCGTAAAAGATTTGAAAGAGGGAGTACGGTATTTGGTGGAACATCCTTTTATTGGTTATTTCATCGGATTGACTGTAATCAACAATCTTTTTATCATGGGGCCGGCTATCGTCGGGACGCCCATCCTGGTAAAAGAAGTGCTGGGCGGGTCTGCTTCAGACTTTGCTTTTGTGGAAGCCTGCTTGGCGTTCGGAATGCTAATAGGATCGTTTTTTATCTATCGTCTTAGGGGAAAAATCAACCCCGGATTACTTTTGTTGATTGGAATGATTCTTGACGGAGGAACTTATTCAATCTTTTATCTGGCTGATTCGGTACCGTTTGTAATGGTGTTTATCACGATTCACGCTATCGGAATTCCGATGATCACGGTGTCGCGGACAGCCATCATTCAGCGCCACACGCCAAATGCCGTGCACGGACGGCTGTTCTCGATGGTGCATATTGCTGTGGTGGGAATGACAGCACTTTCATCAGCTTTGGTCGGGATTATCGCAAATTCCGTCGATGTGAGAATTATCTTTTTCTGGATCGGGATTGGCGCAGCACTCTGCGGGGTTATCGGACTGCTGAATAAAGAAATACGGAGAGCGGATTAGGTATTTGGTTTAGACTGACTGCCTTGGATCGGACATGTGCTGACTATGTCAGCACATGGATTGACACAGTCAACCCACTCCATACTTATTTTATATTTAAGTGTAGCAATGTATATCTTAAATATAAATACTCTTATTAAAAGCCCAATCCTTTCAAATTCTAAGGGATAGGTTTAATGCCTGAGAAAAAGTCCCATAACTTTTTTCTTAATTCCTTCGATGATAAACGGACTTAATCGCCCTTTTTCGCGAAGGATGGTTTTAAACAGATCGCGTTTTCGTTCAATTAATTTTGGTGGGGTTTCGCGCGGAATCAGGGAGATCGCTCCGTGTTTACAGGATGAAATACAGGCTCCGCATCCCAAGCATATTTCTGTATCTACCTTACTCTTTCTGTCGGCTCTGTTTTTATAGTCTCCGGATTTATCCAAACCAATTGCATGAGGATTGCACGCCGTAAAACATTCTCCGCAATAGTCGCACAATTCGGGATCAATCGTTGCTAGATAGTTGGTTTTCCCCACTCCGTTGATATACCCGGCTTGGATGCCTTCCATAATATGGCAGCAGCACCCGCAGCAATTGCAGATAAACGTCGGTTTATTGCGAACATTGTCTGTGATGTGAGTTAGATTTAATTGATGAGCCGTATCGATGATCTTCAAAAGTTCATCTTTGGATTTTTCTTCGGCAAACCCGCGGCGTGCTAAAAATGTTGCTCCTGTCCCCAGGGAGATACAAATTCCTTCCACGGGAGCTCCTTTTTTACAGGTGCCGCCAGCGTGCTCTTTTTGATGCCGGCAATAGCACATACTTACCGCACCAAACTTTGCATTTTTAATAATGTTTCGGGCACTTTCATAATCTGTAATGACACTGGTTACCGGAATATGTTCTTGATAAGGGAGAGAGCGCGTAAGCGGTGTTTTGCTACCAAAAAATTCTTGGGCGTGTCCTTTTTCTCTATCGGTAAAATACTCATCCATCAGTTTTGCTACTTTTTCAAGCGGAAGATCCGTGCGGTTTTTCATAAACGTGAACTCAAAAAAACCGATAGTTCCCGGCATGAGCAAATAAAACACTTTTCCGTTATAAGGTAAATCCATGATAATCCCTTTATCCGCCATGGATTCTAACACCGGCAAGAGGTCTTCTTCCGCCATCTTTGTTGCTGTGGAGAGTTCTTTCAATGTTGTTTCTGTTAAGGGGAATTTTGATGCCACGAATGCTTCTTCTTCGGAAAATAACAGAGAAAGAAGTTCACGCAATTTTTCACTGTCCACGACGCCGATCGGATATTTATTCAGCCGATCGATGAGCGGAACTAATGTGTGATTTGAATCGAGAAGATGTCCCATGAATGTCCTTATTTATTGTGTGTATAAGTGAAGAAATACACGACAGAAAATAAGGATAATTAATTCGCTGTGCATACTAGAAAAATAGCGATTAAAACTACTTATTCACCTAATGCCCTTCGGATGAATTACAGGTTCAAATATTCCCCATCTGCTGCCTTTAGACATGCGGTTTATCATTGCCCAAAGTAATAAGAACTTGGAGTCGGTATTGATTGACTCCCGTATTCCAAAGCTGTAATTTGTCCCCCAGTATTTTATTAGAATTCTGCTGGGATATCGTTTGCATTGCTTCATCAATGAAGAATCAGATTCTCATACTTCAATTAGTGCTATCCGTGTGTCTTCCCCGGGCATTGCATGCCCAATATGCGGATGATATTTTTGATCAATATACATCCGTTGGTCAATTGGGACTGACAGTAACAAATTTTGGGATACTTGGAAACGGATGGAATAAAATCAACGGAAAAATCCTACCCTCTTGTCAATATAAACAACACACAGAAATTCAGCGGGAGCAAGTAGAACATTTTTCATTTGCAGGACTATGGATCGGCGGTGTTGTCAACGAGGAACGGCGCGTATCTACCGCCATTGTGGATGGTGTATTTGATTCCGGCGATAAAGGATTTGAATTGTTTGCTGTATCAGACCTTCAGATACGATCGACCATCTCATCGACGTCACAAGATTCGATGGCGCAATATTTTTCCCCTTATGCTGTTTCTCATCAGGACTTTCTGACTCATTTTCGAGATTATGGCTTAACTCCGGGTGATAATAACAATATCACCGAACACACACCATTAGGTATTGATATCCGATTGGAGTCGTATGCCTGGAATTTTTCTTTTGCAGATGCTTTTGTGGTTTTAAACTACACAATTACCAATCGTTCAAATGAAATGATTAATAATCTCTACGCCGGAATATGGACAGATGCTTCCGTTGCAAACATGAATTATACAGATACATACACACCGGGAGGCGGATTTTCATGGTATGACAATCTCGATGGGTTTGATCGTTCGGTTGATGAATCCGGATTTACGAGAGATATTGCATATCAATACGATGCAGATGGTGATGACGGTTGGGCGGAATCTTATATCGGGATAACAATGTTGGGAAGTACCGTCCCGAAATCCTATCTTCAAACGCATTACAATCAATGGGTGTGGACAACTTCAAATAACGCAGATTATCCTGCATACAATATGCCATTGACAGACGCGGAACGATACGAAAAAATGACATCGGATGTTCCGCTCGGCACGGACACTGAATTGTATAATCCAGACGGATATCCAAACAATACCAACAGCTGGTTGTTTTTAGTATCTGCCGGTCCTTTTGGCAGCGAGCCGACCTCTGCAGATTCCGCGGATTGGCAGCTTCCACCGGACTCGACGTGTAATATTGTGATGGCAGTGGTTGCGGCGCGATGGTATGGCTCTACTGAGGATTCTCCAGAACGCCGTGCTAATCTTTATGTAAATGCAGATTGGGCACAAAAAGCGTACGACGGAGAAGATAAAAATCGGAATAATATATTAGACATTAATGAAGACCTGAATGAAAATGGAATAATTGACCGATATATTTTACCTGAGCCTCCGCCTGTCCCGAATGTTGCCATTGATGTCAGCGACAAATCTGTCGCAATTTATTGGCAGAATAATGCAGAATCCTTTATAGATCCGATTAGCAGAGAGAAAGATTTTGAAGGCTATCGAATATACGGTGCGCGGAAAACCGCCACAGATACTGATATTGAATTCTCACTGCTTGGAGAATTTGACAAAGTGGAAGGTGAAGCAGGAAATGTAGGATATAACTCAGGATTTAGTCCGGTGCGCATTGCGAATATCTATGGTGAACCGGACAGCATCGAAATTGATGGAGAATATTATCATTACCGTTTTGTTAATGATGGCGTGAAAAATGGCTGGTTGAATTATTATTCAGTTACGGCGTTTGACCGCGGCGATCCGGCAGCAAATCTATTGAGCTTAGAAAGCTCGCTCTATGCTAACCGGCAATTTGTTTATCCTGGGGTAAAACCTCAAACAGGAGCATGGACAGATTCACCGTCTGTCTATCCAAATCCTTATCGTGGACAAGCACTGTGGGACGGATACAGTAGCCGTGAAAAAACCATTTGGTTTAATCATCTTCCCCAAAAAGCAGAAATTAGAATTTTTACCTTAGCAGGTAATTTGGTAGATATCTTACATCATGATAAAACTTATGCGGGTGGGGATGTCCAAAACATTGACGAGAACAAATATCCGCAGTTTAGCGGGGGAGAACATGCTTGGGATATGATTACACGGTACGATCAGGCGGCGGCTTCCGGGCTGTATTTATTTACCGTAGAAAATTTGGATCATGAAAGTTTATCCTATGGAGAAATTAAAGAGGGTAAGTTTCTGATCATTAAATAATGTCTGACAATAACGATCCGATAAAAGATCATTCGTACGGGAGATGGATTGTTTGATGAAAGACATAACTAAGAAGGAGATAGGTATGAAGAAAATGCTCATCATATTGATGGTTGGTGTGTCGGTTTCTCTGGCGCAAACCCTGACCGTTGCAGAAGCAAGGTTGGAGCTTGGGAATACGGTAACCACCAGCGGAATAGTAACCACGCCTAATCTGGGTAGTTCCGGTGAAAGTGATTTTACCATTCAGGATGAAACCGCTGCCATCATTATTTACACAAACCAGTTTGATGCCGGATTACTCCCGGGTGACCTCGTGACGGTTACAGGAGAAATTCAGAATTATAACGGTAAACTTGAAGTTGTCCCCGAGGCTGCCGGAGATGTGATTGTAGAAAGCCAGGGAAATGATTTACCGGAATTCCAATACATGACGTTATCAGGATTGTTAACGGCTCCTGAGTCACTGGAATCTGAACTTGTGCAGGTATTCAATGTTGAAATCATTTCCGGAGACTGGCCGGATCCTAGCAATAATGCTAATGTGACTATTTCTGACGATGGAGGAATCACAACCCTTACGCTTCGCGTCGATCGGCATTCCGATGTAGATGACGGACCGGCACCGGTTGGGTTTTTCCACCTTAAGGGAACAGTAGGTCAGTATGATTACTCTGAACCTCAGGATGAGGGCTACCAGATTATTCCTCGGTATCAAACCGACATAGAAACACCGGATGAAAACATGGTATCAATATACGATGCCCGCAATGCCGCGGAAGGGATCACCGTTTCAACGCAGGGATTTATCACGACGCCGGTCTGGGGGTCTAACCGAATTGACTACGGTTTACAGGATGCCACAGGCGGGATAGCGTTGTTTATATATGGAGTAACGATGGATCTTCAAATTGGTGATTTTATTGTTGTAACCGGCGTGATTGAGAATTACAATGGTAAAGCAGAAATCGTCCCCGCTGATGTAGCGGATATTACAGTCGTGAGTCAAGAAAATCCGCTTCCTGCCGTTCAGGAAGTAACGATAGCGGAATTCTTGGCAAACCCGGAATCGTATGAATCGGAGATACTTCGAATCATGACAGCGACAATATCCGATGGAACCTGGCCAAACTCAGGCAATGATGCAAACCTGACAATTACAGATATTAGTGATACAACCGTAACGATGCGGGTGGATAAAGATACAGATGTTGATGAAGGAATGGAACCACAAGGAACATTCGAATTGACAGGGATTTCTGGTCAGTATGATTCGAGTGACCCGTATGATTCCGGGTATCAAATTCTGCCACGATTCTATTCCGACATTGTTGTGCTAGGAGATATTACACCCGTGATTACGAATGTGATGTATGCTCCGGAGAATCCCACGCCGGATGACATTGTGACCATTACCGCTGAAATTGTGGACGATGGTTCTTTGACGGCATCACTCGTTTATACGGTTGATGATGGTGATTTGATTCCTGTTGGGATGACAAGTGATGACGGAATGACATTTACCGGAGACATTCCGGCACAGGCGGATGCTGCATTAGTCACGTTTTACATCCAGGCAGATGACGGAGTGAATGATATGGTCTTTTCAGAGAATTACATTTATGTGGTTCATGCGCCCGAGTCTCTCACCGCGATATATGATATCCAGTACACGGATGATCCATCAGGGGATTCCCCCTTGGTTGGGCAAACAGTGACTGTCGGAGGGATTGTCACCGCTGAATTCTGGGGCGGATCCGATAATAGGAATTTTTATGTTCAGGATGATGAAGCGCCCTACTGCGGAGTTGTTGTTTTCGAATACGGCGGTTGGGATAACTTCGAGCTGCATAATGCACTCGGGGATGTCGTAACCTCTTTAGCCGAAGGTGACAGTGTCGTTGTCATTGGTGAAGTTGTTGAATACTACGGAAAAACCGAAATTACGAATGTCACGGATGTTGTGGTGTACGGTCCTGCTGGAGGAGTAATCCATCCTTTGGACGTTACTCCTGACCAAATTATGTCAGACGGTACCGATGCAGAAGCTTACGAAGGTGTTTTGGTTAAACTGACAGACGTAACCGTAGACGAAGCAGACCTTGGATATGGCGAATGGTCACTATCCGACGGCAGCAACTCTGTACGCGTGGACGATAATTGGGATTACTACTATTGGCCGGAGGCAGGGCAAGCCTTAGCTGAAGTCGTCGGTGTCCTTGATTATGGTTATGGCAATACCAAGATTCAACCGCGTCTTGCCCGGGATGTGAAAGAAGATGGAGCGGTGCGTATTCAGTATATTCAACAGGTGTTATATAGTGATTTACTGAAAACAGCAACGGATTCAGAGTCTGATATGTCTTACTTTGCAGGTGATACCGTTACCATTATCGGAATAGTTACAATGCCCACAGGATTAAGTTATGCCGGAGATGGAGTAAAGTTCATCTTTGCAGATTCGCACGGCGGTCCCTGGAGCGGTATTTTGTCCTACGATCCCGACAGCAGTGCCTTCCCTGTGTTGTTTGAAGGTGATCTTATTCAGGCAACAGGGTTCATTTCCGAGTATGCAACTGCGGGGTCTAACATGACAGAGTTATTCATTACGGAGCCCGTTGATCTCGTTGATATGGGATTGAATATGCCTGCGGAACCAGTTGTATCTACCGGTGATTTACGCTGGCCGACTGAAGCCGAACAATGGGGAACTGTCATGGTAAAAATCAAAGACGGCATTGTGACCAACAATGATTTACTCTATGAAGTCTTTGCAGTTGATGACGGGTCGGGTGCTGTGCTGGTGGATGATGATTCTGACAGTGTAGAGGTTTATTTTGGAGCTGTGGGTCCACCGCCCGTGGACACACAGGTTGATTCCATTCGCGGGTGGGTGTATCATCACTTTGGGAGTTATGCAGATTCCACTGCCTATAAACTATGTCCGCTCTATGCGTCAGATATTGTGTATGCGCAGGTGAGTATTGATGACAACGGAGCGACACCCAATGAATTTGCATTGTACCACAATTATCCCAATCCTTTTAATCCGGAGACACAAATTCGGTTTAACTTGAGGACGGATAGCCCGGTTCGATTGGTGATTTACGATGTTCTTGGCAGACAAATTCGTACACTTGCAAATAATGAGTTTACGGGTGGAACACACATCCTGACATGGGACGGAAAGAACGATCAACATCAAATGGTTGGATCCGGTGTATATTTTTACCGAATCAAAGCCGGAAACTTTGTTGATTATAAAAAAATGATGCTGATTCGATAGGAGTTGATAAAATGCGGGGGGCGTTTTGTCCCCCGCAATATGCTTATCTATGTTTACCCGAAAACACATATTTATCTTAGCCATACTATTCATTGTGTCCTGCTCATTGTGGGATTACGACGATCCATCTATGCCGGTGGAAAACCAAGCACCGGAGACGTTTCTTTCTTTGGTTGCAACGGATACAATATATGCCTCGCAAGATTCCGTAACCGGTGAATGGATTTATTATCTTGAGAACGTGCCGGAAAACGATATCGTACTGGATACGCTGACCCATGCCTTTTCAACCGTAACAACCAGCGAACAAACGTTAAGCTGGTGGGGTGAGGATAGTGACGGAGATATCATTGGGTATTGGTATCGCTGGAATGTGGATTCGGTTTGGACGTTTACATCCGAAGAATCTGGAATCTTTTTTGTCCCAATTCGCAAAGAAATAGATGTGTTTACATTTGAAGTCAGAGCTATTGACAGTGACAGCTTAACAGATTTTACTCCGGCAAAAATTGTACTGCCCATCCACAATTCGTCGCCGCAAATTGAGTTTCGATATCAAAGTAATCCCTTGCTTGCAGATATCCCGACTGACACCAGTTTTACATTCCCGACTCGTACGTTCGTATGGGATGTTCAAGATTTGGACGGGGTTGAAACCATCATCGATTTATTTTATGCATTGGATGACTCAAGTGATTCAAATTGGGTACAGTTAGAGGCTGCATCGTATTCCAGTATTACGTTAACAAATATAGATCCGGGTTTTCATACGTTTTATATTAAAGCCAGGGATATAGCCGGAGCAGAGAGCGATATTGCCCGGTTCCCCGACTTTTCAAATGTGAACGAACCGAATTATTGGAAAGTGATGCCTGTAAACGGAGAGGTGTTGATCGTCGATGACTTTACACAAGATAGCCAAAACAATGCTTTGAATTGGTATAAAGGAGTGGTGGATGATATTTTGGGTGAAAACCAATGTTCTGTTTGGGAAATCGGGGATAAACTTCCGTATTCCTCTGCCGATATTTCTGCAAATTTAAACTATTTTAATCATGTTATTTGGTTTACGGCATATACAGGAATTGAAACATTCCCAAATGCCGGTGCACATATTTTAAATTATGTGTTAGGTGGCGGAAACCTATTTTTAAATGCCATAGAATTAAAGGACACCACCTATCCGTTTTTCCCCTTGGATTCAACCTTTGTCCTGAATACAAACGGACGGTTAATCTCCGGGAGAACATTGATGTTTCAAGATTCGACCGATATGTATGAGGACATGGACTTAGAAACCTCACGGCTAATTGCAATTCGAGTAAAAGGGTTTGAGCCGGCAAATGGGGACACCATCGATAATTCCATGCGTTTTACAGCTGAGGATTTATATTGGCTTCAAGAACCGGAAGGAAGTACAGACACGTGGACAGGGACACCCAATGTTTGCTCCCGTGGCCAGTTTCAATGGCTTTCATCTTCAGAAATATCCGGCGATATTGTCTTGTTAACAATTCCGCTGCATAACGGGAACACACCTCTATTAGAAGGAAATGGTTCTGCTTCAAAATTTATTGATTATCTTTTAAGCGACGTGTTTTCAGAATGAAATTAAACCTTGTCGCTCTATTCCTCTTGCCGTGCCTTGTCTTTGGACAGGAAAAAGGACGAATCGCAGGAAATACAATCAATGGCAACACGGGAGAACCGCTGATTGGTGTTAATGTGATGATTCGCGGGACATACTATGGTGCAGCTACCGGATTGGACGGGCATTATCGAATCGAGAATGTAAATCCCGGAACATATGACGTTGAAGCAACCATGATGGGCTACAAAGTTCTTCTGCAAACAGGTATTCGTGTTACCCCCGGAACGACGACATCATTGGATTTCACAATGGAAGAAACGGTATTGACGATTGGCGAAGAAGTTGTTGTCATAGGAGATAAGCCATTGTTTGATGCAAATGAAACGTCTTCGATTTCCAGAATTACCAGCGACGAAATCAGTAATAAATCCGTATCAAGTGTGGAAGATATCTTGGCAGAACAAGTGGGTGTTACTAAGCAGGATAATGAAATCCACATTCGCGGCGGCAGGATTGATGAAAGTTTATTTATTGTGGACGGATTGTCGATCAAAGATCCGCTGTCTGGGTATTCAGGAAATTTATTTGTGAATGCGGATGCCATAGAGAATCTGGAAATAATTACCGGAGGATATAATGCTGAGTATGGGCAAGCGATGTCCGGGGTTGTCAATATAAAACTTAAGCGTGGCATGGATCATTTTGAAGGAACAATAAAATATATGAGTGATCATTGGGGGCTGTCCAAACAGATCAATGCATTGGATATGTCTGACCGACTTGAATTTACACTTGGTGGACCGGCTCCTGTGGCAGAAGTTCTGTTGAAGAAAATCGGGATAGACCTCCCAGGTTCATTTTCTGTGTTTTTGAATGGTTACGGAAAAAGTTTCGACAGTCATCTCCCGGTCGCGACGCAATTATACCCACACAGAAACTGGTCAACGCTACCGGGCATGACGGACAGGACAGCAGATCAGATCATGCAATCCCTTGCCCCCAGAGAAAATAACGATTGGCATTTTCTTTATAAATTAACATGGGATATTGCAAAAAAAAAGAAACTCAGTTTGTCTTATGATCTTTCGTTCAACATTAATCAGGGATATTTTATGTCCCGAGCTTTTTCATCCACCTATTATCCATATAGCTATGAAAAAATATTGGATAATTACAACACCATTACCAGGGAAACCCGATTATTGAATTTTCATTGGGTTCATACACTCAACACCCGATCGTTTTATGAAATGACCTTTGGACGCTTCTTAACCATGGAACACAGTGCTGTGCAGGATCTGCATTGGACAGAGTATAGAGAGCGGTTGGATCTTGATCCGACTCATTACATTGTTTATGATGACGACGGTCACACACGAATTACTTACGGAGACGAGTTTTATGACACGGGATTTGCTCCGGAGTGGTATGACGTTATGAGTGATAATTATCGTTTTGACTGGGACTGGACGTATCATACGGCGACTCGTCACAAAATCAAAACCGGAGTCGAAAATACGGTTACGGATATTCAGGTTCTTGATATAGATGAACCTTGGAACGGAGGAACCGGATTAGGAGCGAATTATGATATCTATTCTGCGCGTACAGTTTTTGGGGCGATGTATCTTCAGGATCAAATCACTTTTGAGGGGATGACGGCAAATCTTGGACTGAGATATGATTATTGGTTCCCAGGTAAGTATGTCGAAAATGCAATTAACGATACAAATGCAGTCATCATTACAGATGTCGCGAGAGACAAATTTATGGATGAGACATTTAATATGTTCGGTTACCGAGGAAAAGGCAGGCTTAGCCCCAGAATCGGAATCTCCCATCCTGTAACAGATAACGATGTGTTGTACTTTTATTATGGTCATTTTTCTCAGTTGCCTACATTTCAGTATGTATATGCGAAACTAAATTCCAGAGCACAATCGACGTACCAAATTTTCGGGAATCCGAACCTTAATCCCAAAACCACAGTGCAATACGAGTTGGGTGTCAAACATCGCTTCAATCCCGATCAGGTTCTGGAGGTTAAAGCTTATTGGAAAGACATGTTTGACTATGAGACTTCTCAGACGATAACGCCTTCACATCCGAAATACTCTCATTTAAAATTTAATATGTACTTTAACGCAGATTATGCACGAGCACGCGGGATAGAGGTTATTTTAAAAAGCCGTCTATTCAAACACTGGTACGCCGATGTGAATTTTAATTATTCCATTGTAACTGGGAAAAGTTCATCTGCTTTGGATAATCTTTTGGTTCAAGCCGGTGAGTTAAATGAGAAACCTTTGGGTGAAAATTTTATGAGATGGGATAAACCTTTCCAATTCTCCAGCAATCTATATTATAACCATACCTCAGGATGGGGAGTGTCTTCACGATTTGAATTTGCCTCGAATCGACGCTATACCCGCTCTATTCCGGGGACACATGAATATCCGGATGGATTGATTGAAATCAATGGTGAAACATATTATATCGGAACGTATGAAAATGATAACCCTTATGACTATTTTAGTGAGTATTCACCAAAACTTTTTCAGATGGTGGGATTGGACAATATCAAGGGATATTCAATGGTTGATATAAAATGTTTCAAGATGTTTCATTTTAGTCAAATAAAAATAAAAATATTTATTGAGTTTGAAAATATATTCAATGAAATCGTCCCAAGACGGATTAACTCGTTCACCGGTCGCGGATATGACCCAGGAGAAATTATCCCGTATTCTATGATAGATTCTCCAAATCCAAACTATGATCCATCTCGAACAGGAAAACCATTTACCGCTGAATTAGGTGTCCAGGTGTATTTCTGATGAATATTCGGATGTTAATCATCATGAGTATCCTCAGTCTTTTATCTGAAGTTGGGGGACAGAACATCTTTCCGGTGTTAGGAGGTCAGCGTGCAGGTACGTCTGTGCTTACATTTTTGAATATTGGTGTGAGTGCGAGTGCGGTAGGCATGGGAGAATCCGTTGTGGCGTTAGAGCAGAATGCGGCATCTATGTATTATAATCCTGGAATTATTGCTCAACTTGGACCAATGGAAATGACAGCATCTCATGTCAGTTGGCCGGCAGATATTTATTATGATTTCTTTGCCTTGTCTAAAAAGGTGTACCGGCGCCATTATCTTGGAGTTACTGCCGGAATTCTTCACATGGCACCCATGCAGGAAACCACAGAATATCTTCCCCATGGAACCGGAAATTATTTTGTATTTCAAAACACCGTTATCGGGTTGGTCTATGGTGTGAAAATGACAGACAGATTTAGCTTTGGTATTACGGGGAAGTTAGTCAGTGAGAACCTTGCCGGCAACATAATGCAAGCAGCGTTATTGGATATGGGAACATTTTATTGGACAGGTTTTAAATCCTTGCGGTTTTCAGCATCACTATCACATTTTGGCGGGCAAGCCAAGCCCGACGGGACTTATGAAAAAAGAACGCTGAACCAGGATACTGGGGAAGAGAGTATTATTGAAACAGGATTTGAGCCATTTTCTCCTCCAACAGTATTTCGTGTTGGTGCTGCTATGAATGTTTTTGAGACAAAGGTACAAACTATAACAGCGACGATTCAGTTGAATCATCCTGTGGACAATGCTGAAAACATATCGGCAGGAATTGAATATTCGGTTATTGACATGATCTTTTTACGGGGCGGATTTAATCTGAATGAATCAGACGAGTTTGAAAAGAAATATTCTTTTGGAGTCGGATTGAATATCCCATTGGGACTGTTCAATCTAACCGTTGACTATGCCTATACAAATTTTATTCACTTAACAGATCCGAATAGATTCACAATTGGATTATCAATGAAATGAAAAAAGTAAGTGTTAAACAGTTAAATTTAATGTTGTTTCTGCGTCGGTTCGGATTAATCTGTGTCGGAGCAATAATTGTTTTTGCTGCGTGTATTGATAAAATGGCATTGCCCCCGGGACTGGGCTCTGATATTGGTTTTTCTGCAGGAGATACCACCTATTTACGAGTGAATCCGGTTTGGGGGGAAGAATACGGATTTCAGTCTCCAGTTGAAATTTCCATTGGGCAGGATGGATATGTTTTTATTGCAGACTCAGCCGGTCATAGTATTTTTGTCCTTGAACAAGATGGAGATATCCCCGATGGATTTTCATCGCTGAGAGAGTTGACGTATAATGAAACATATATCGCTCCCATTGATGTGGACATTGACAATAAAATGAATGTGCTTTTTATTGATGGGTCACAGCAAATATTTTGCTGGAATCAGTTGTGGAACCATGTCGGAATTCAGGCAATTGCTGTTTCAGGTGTCTTTTTTAATGAAGCGTATGGTGATTCTGGTGTGGAACATGATACAGAGACTTGGCGTCAATTTGCGAATGAGTCAAGCTGGAGCTTGGCAGAAACAGTATGGGATTCTTCAGGGCTTAAAATAGATTCCCTGTTGGCTTTGCGTCTGATTTATGACGGAGCACTTACTCGCTATAATTATCCGGATGTTTACTATGCGAGCGAAGAATCCGAGTTTTCAGGTTTATCGGCTATTGAAGGACCTGCAGACGGATTTTACGTTACGGATAAATATCATAATCGCATCCTTCGAATTCGATGGCTGCGAACTGACAGGATACGATTAAACACTGGTGAAGAAATATGGGTGCATGATGGGGTTTTTGATCATATTGTCGAAGATTATGGAACAGGTGCAGGGACAGTAAACCAACCTACAGGAATTGATGTAGATTATGCCGGACAAATATATTATACGCAATCAGGTGAGTTTTTTGGTGTGCATAAACTCAAACCGAACAATGCACAGTATCCGTCTGTTTTTCAACCGGGGGTCAATAATATTATGGATTTGGATCGGTATAACCGTCCTCAAGATGTTGCGGTAGATGCCAACCAAATAATTTATGTTGCGAATACGGATGCTCAAGAAATTCAGGTATTTGATTCCGGCGGACAGTTCTTTCGTAAAGTCGGTGTACAAGACATTATTGTTGATACGACAATGACTGTTATCAATGGTACAGATACCACAACAGTGGATACATTTTACACACGAGAAGTTAAAGGGCTTTTGGAAGAACCTCGAGCGGTTACTGTGGATAATCGGGGAGTTGTTTATGTTGTCGATACACCCATGAGGAGAATCGTCCGCTACCGTCTATCAAATCAGCTAGATGAGAATTTAAATCCGGTGGAGTAAAAATCGTATTGTATCAATGATGAGCGGGTTCGATCCGTTTTGATGGTGGGCGATGAGGGATTCGAACCCCCGACTTCTACGATGTGAACGTAGCGCTCTAACCAGCTGAGCTAATCGCCCAAATTATTTGTAACATATTAAAAATTACTCGCAAATTTACGGGTTGTTATGAACGGAATCAAACACTGATGAGCGCTGATTTAAAAATACAAGTTCTAAATTATGAGATTGTCAACGACATTTTGCTGATAAAATGGGATGACGGTACGGAAAGTTTTATTCCGCTGAAAAAACTGCGGGACGAATGTCCCTGCGCCAACTGTAGCGGAGAAACGGATGTGTTCGGTACTGTATACAAGGGGATTCCTCAGTTGAAAACCCAAAAAAGTTACACACTCAAACGGATTGAAAATGTTGGTAATTACGGACTGCGACCGGTATGGCAGGATAAACACGATGCCGGAATATTCGTATTTAAATTATTGAAGGAACTTGGCGAATAGTTCGCCAAACTGAAATGAAGTTTATTCGCTCCGGGCTTTCATTCCTATTAACCCTTTGGCTGAGTGCGTTTTCGGTTTTCAGCACCGCACACATTGGGCACACACATCACTTTGGGGCTAAACCGGATATTGGATTTTGCTCGGTGGACTGTGCCGATGCTAATCATCACCACGATCGCATGGATTGTATCTGGGCTGTGGCACAGATGTCCACAGTCGGAGAAATATCCGTTACAGAAACATTCACATTAAATCACATTAATTCTGAATATTATTCTGAGACAGAACCATTTACCTCTATATTAGTTACTGACAGAAATTCCCGCGCCCCGCCACAAAACCTCCTTTAATTCGTTGTTTCATCCTGCACAGCAGGATCATTTATCATAACAGAAAAGGAGTTTTTTGTGAAAAAACTATTTATACTGACATTATTTACCACCGTCATTTTTACGCAGACGACAGTGAACCCTGATATTAGTGTTATCGGGGATTTAATCATAAATCAGGATGGAGAAATTTCTTCATCCGGTGTAGAGATTGCAATTCAGGGATATGTAAATCCCTTTGCCAGAGCGGATGTATTTCTGCATAAACACGCCGACCACAATGCCATTCATCTCGAAGAAGCCGTGATTTCATTTGAACGCGGATTACCGTTAAATATGGGGCTTCGTGCAGGGAAGTTTCGCCCTGACATCGGCAAGATCAATAAAGAACATGCTCACACCTTATTTTTTATTGAGGCTCCAACATCCATGAAAAATATATTGGGAGACGAAATGTGGGGTACGTTTGGTGTAGAACCAAACTGGCTCTTTCCTTTACCGTGGTATGCTAAACTTTCCGTCGGATATTTTACCAAAGCGATGGGAACCGCCTGCAATCACGAAGTGGAGGAAGCGGAAGAGGACAGCCACGAAGACCATACCGAAAAAACAACGGCAATGTCTGCCCGGCTTTCTCATTTTGTGGATTTGAATGATGTAACCCATTTGGAAATCGGTAGCGGATATTATCGTGACATCGAAAACCACGAACTGCCACATTTACATCACGTAGCCGAACTGGACTTTAAAATAAAATGGCGACCGGACACATATCGCTCATTCACATGGCAAGGTGAAATATTCAGAAAAAGCCCAATCGAGAACCCGGAAAACGAATCCAAAATTGCCGGATATACCTGGATGAATTACCAATTCAACAAACGTTGGAATGTTGGTGTTGTTGCTGATTTCTCCACTGATATCGATGGTGAAGAATTTAAATCATACGGGGCGTTTGCCGGTTTCAGTCCTGCAGAAGAATCATCGGTATTTAGACTTGTTCTTTCACAAGAACAGCATGGAGATGAAACTCATTTCGGTGTTAAGGGACAAATTATCTGGGCATTAGGTCCGCATAAACCACACCAATTTTAAAATTAAGCCGCTAAGAGCGCTAAGAGATGCAAAAGAAAAAAAGAACGATTAAGAATAAGAGTTTGATGAAATGGGAATCCAATACCATATTTCTCTATACCTTATTTACTTTATGATTCTTGGCGAACATCGCGGCAAAAATAGGAAAAATATTATGAAAAAATTACTCATAACGATCTTGCTAACCGGAATTGGTTTCGGTAAGATCAACGTTGTAACATCAATTACCGATCTGGCGGATATCGCCAAAACCATCGGTGGAAAGCGGGTGAAAGTCACCAGCATTGCCCGAGGGAATCAAGACCCGCATTATGTGGAGGTTCTTCCATCTTACATGATGAAAGTAAAACGAGCGGACATCTATCTGCAGGTCGGTATGGAACTGGATCTCTGGGCGCAACAGATCATCGACGGTTCACGAAACCGCAAATTGCAAATCGTGGATTGCTCACAGAGAATAAACCGGATGGAAGTCCCAACCAATAAAGTTGACGCCAGATTGGGTGATATTCACAAATACGGGAATCCTCATTACTGGCTGGACCCGGAGAACGGCAAGATCATTGCCCGCACAATTGCGGCAGCGCTCATCAGTACGGATCCTGCTGGCAGAAATATGTATGAATCCAATCTTGCGCAATTCCTGCAAGAGGTTGATTTCGCAATGAACTTGTGGCGGGAAACCTACGCCGAGTTGAAAGGGATGAATATGTTTTTCTACCACAATTCCTGGCCCTATTTTACCGAGCGGTTTGGATTGAACGTTGTGGCGCATCTGGAGCCAAAGCCCGGGATTACACCAAGCCCCGCTCATTTGGAACGACTTTTGCGTATCATCCGCAATGATGATATCACACTGATTGCGATGGAACCCTATTTCAGCAATCAGGCACCGGAATATCTTCATCAGAAAACCGGAATAAAAATTGTGAAATTGGCGCAGTCGGTCGGAGCTGTTAAAGAAGCAGATTCGTATTTGAATATGTTCAGATACAATTTGGAAGTTTTGAAGAGTCATCTCAACAAATAATGGACAGGTTATACAACTGAGTGTGTCATTCTGGAGCGGAGCGAAGAATCTCAAATATTGATGTGGGATAAAGGATTGATCAGAGAGCCTTCGTTTCGTTCCACTTCACTCAAGGATGACAATAACCAATAAGGTTAGTAAATAAAAGGAAGAAATTATGTTTGAAGCATTGGATCTTTTGATTTGGCCGTTTTTGGCGGCACTGGTTTTAACCGGAATTCATGTTTACCTAGGACTCCATGTCGTCACCCGCGGTGTAATTTTTGTAGATTTGGCTTTAGCACAGGTCGCCGCATTGGGAACAGCCGTCGGCATCCTGCTGGGCTGGGAACACGACTCCACCACCACCTATTTCATTGCTCTCGGGTTTACTTTCCTTGGTGCAACGTTGTTTGCAATCACCCGCACAAAAAATGATAAAGTCCCGCAGGAAGCTACCATCGGAATCACCTATGTTGTTACGGCAGCTCTGATGATTTTACTCTTCAGTAAATCCGCAGAAGGCGCCGAACATATCAATCACTTACTGGTCGGATCCATCTTGTTTGTAACCCCTAAGATTGTCGGTATCACGTTTTTACTGTATGCGGTTATTGGAGTTTTCCACTGGTTTTTCAGAACAGAGTTTTTAGAAGCGTCCAAAAACCGCGACGAACGGAAATTACCTCACACCAGAATCTGGGATTTTCTGTTCTATGTGACGTTTGGATTTGTTGTAACCAGTTCGGTCAAGATTGCCGGCGTACTGCTTGTATTTTCGTTTTTAATTATTCCGGCCGTTGCGGCACTTCTGTTCGTAAACGGAATTCGCAACCGCTTGATCTTCGGGTGGGCATTCGGAGTTGTAGGAAGTTTTTTCGGCATGCTGGCATCGTTAATACTGGATATTCCGACAGGAGCTTCAATCGTTGTAACATTCGGAGTTTTGTTGGTGATGTTTTCCTTAACCAGCTTAATTTTAAACAAAGGATAGGAGAAAAATAGTGAGTTCAATAAAATCAACGGTTATTCAAATTACAAAGAATGGGATGGGGAACGCAGATAAATTTCTGCAGCATAAATTGATAAAAAGCTATCTAAAACTATTGATTGAAAGTGAAGAATTACCGGATGTAATCACTTTTTACACTGAGGGTGTCAAACTTACAGTGGATGGTTCTCCTGTGCTGGAGGAACTTCAGACATTATCGGACAAGGGGGTTTTACTTTTCATCTGCAGCACCTGTTTAAACTATTACGGAATTGCGGACAAAGTGCGCGTTGGATTACAAAGCCACATGCCTGATATTCTTGCCGTTCAACAAAAAGCAGATAAGGTAATTACGTTATAGCCTGGATAATTCGCCACAAAAGGCACAAAATTCACAAAAGACTGAAAACAATGGAGTTGCAATGAATGCTGTAAATAGTTCTTGTAATTTTATTTTTGTCAATATTTTACCCTTTGTATTCATGTTGTAAATCCCGATTCATCGGGGAAACTTGGTAACCTTCGATGCTGATGTTTACAATCCCGTGTTTTTTACGGGGTTTACAATCCCGTGTGCTTGTGTTTACATCCCGTGTTTTGTACGGGGTGTTTTGCGGGGAATTAACGAGGATAGATAAACACACGAACATTTATTCGCCGTGGCGTGCGGACAAATGTTAGGGTACTAAAGTGAACAATAAATGCTTTAACATTAAGACTTTAACACTTTAAAACATTCTGTTCTGTCCGTAATTTCATGATGTGAACGAACAACCATTATTTGATTTAAAACATATAGTTCTTCGTATGGAGGCTGTAACCATTCTCAACGACCTTTCATTTACCATCAATCGCGGAGATACTCTAGCGGTGTTAGGCCCGTCCGGAGCGGGGAAGACATCGTTACTTCGGTTACTGAACGGCATGGATTCACCTTCATCCGGACACATCTTTTTTGACAATAAGCTATTAGAAGATCACCCTATTCTCGAACTGAGAAAAAACATCGGGATGGTGTTTCAATCTCCGGCGATGTTGAAAGGATCTGTGGAAGAAAATTTACGTATCACAGAACGGTGGAGCGATAATGTCTTCTCTACAGATAAACTCGTTACGGTACTGGAATATGTTGAATTGAGTCAAAGGTTTCTTAGCAAGAATGCCCAATCACTATCCGGTGGTGAGAAACAGCGTGTGGCATTGGCGCGTGTACTCTTGAACTACCCAAGCGTATTGCTCTTGGATGAACCGACGGCAAATCTCGATCCGAAATTGGCAAAATCCATTATCAAACTGTTTTCAGATCTACAAAAGGGGTTAGGACTTACGGTCTTGATTTCATCGCACAATCATTCACTGATTCAAAATTTTGTGAATAGAGTTATCGTTCTGATTGACGGGAAAATTATTGAAGAAGGTAATGTTGGTGTTCTTTCTAATCCCAAGACAAAAGAAGTACAGCATTTTTTATTGGATGAAAATGAATGAAAAAATCACGCAGAGAACGCCATGATACTGCAACAAATTAAAAACTTTCCGATCTACTTTTTCCTCTGCGAACTTTGCGTGAAAACATCGTGATGCAGGAATTTTACCATATCACATGGACGGATGTGTTTGTTTCACTGGTTTTAGTCGGTCTTACATTAGCATTAATTCGCTGGTGGAAAATAGGGTTAGAAAAAACCTTGATTATCGGAACGGTACGCTCATTTGTCCAACTCACCTTTATGGGATATGTGCTGACATTTTTCTTTGAACAGCGCCATTGGAGTTTCATGATCGGGCTCATTGTGGTTATGACGCTCATCGCCGGATTTGAAGGAGCACGCCGACAGAAAAAAACGCCGATCCCAAATTATTTTCTTATTTTAACCGGATCATTATTTACAACACTTGTGATTGTATTGGGAGTTATTTTGGCATTTATATTGGATGTAAAACCATGGTATTATCCTTATGCCATAATCCCGATCGGAGGCATGATCATCGGGAATGCAATGAACTCCGCCACATTAGCCACGAACCGATTTATGAGTGAACTTCAGCATCGGCGCAGAGAAATTGAAATGATGCTGTCGCTGGGATCTCCGGTGAGGGCAGCCGTTCAAGATTCAATACGGGAGTCCGTTCAGGCTGCGCTGATTCCGACCATCAATTCGATGATGACCGTCGGGATTGTGTTTTTACCGGGGATTATGTCGGGGCAAATCCTTTCCGGGGTTGATCCGATGATTGCCGTCCGGTATCAAATTATGATTATGTATATGTGGGTCACGACAACAGCCTTGGCGGATATTTTGGTTTTGGCGTTGGTTTACCGGCAGTTATTTACATCAAAAGCTCAGTTGAAACAAGTAAACGTTAGGCGTTAGATGTTGCCTGCCCGCCATTGATTCGGAGGGCCTGCCCGCCATTTCACTTTGGCAGGCGGGGGAGTATTACGTTATCGTTAACGACCGGGTTCTAACGATTATTTCCCAATCTCTAAATCCTAATCTTAATCCTTATCCTTCACCAACACCTCAGCGGTCATCTCATTTGGGATGGGTAAATTCATAAGTTTCAAGATGGTTGGTCCGATATCGGAAAGCACGCCTGATTCCTTCAGCCTTTTACTTGATGCATCGTCCGCAATATAAATAAATTCCACCGGATTTAATGAATGGCTGGTGCGGGGTTGTCCGGTTTCATAATCAATCATTTGATCGGAGTTCCCGTGATCGGCGGTAATCATTATTTTTTCGCCAATCTGTAACACTTTTTTTGTAACAATTTCGACACATTCATCCACGATTTCGACAGCTGTTTTCGCCGCTTCAAAATCGCCGGTATGTCCCACCATATCGCCATTAGCAAAATTCACCAGAATGAAAGAGTATGGATTATCCTCCAGCCGCTTTAGTAATTCATCTGTCACTCTGTATGCTTCCATCTCCGGATGATTGGCAAAGCTGGAGGGGTCAAATCGACCGGGAATTTCCACTTGGTCTTCATTTGGGAAAGGAGTGGTGGATTTTCCGTTAAAAAAACTGGTAACGTGGCGGAATTTTTGTGTTTCAGCTAACCGCAATTGTCTTAACCCTGCATTTGAAATAATTTGTCCGGTAAGGTTTTTCAATGATACAGATCCGCCGTCAAATCCCCCAAGTATAAACGATTTAAATTCATCATAATAACGGGTGAGCCCGACAAAAGTAACATTTGGTTTTCGCTTAAGGAGCCCGGGATAACTGTCGTCAACAAACGCCATTGATAACTGAATCGCGCGGTCCTGCCGGTAATTGGTGTGTAAAATACAGTCCCCGTCCTGGACACCGAGAAAATCCCCGATTACGTGGGGCGGAATATATTCATCAAACATTTCGGTTTCTGTCGGCGTTTTATCCTGCTGATATGATGTGCGAATTGCGTCTTCGGGATTTTCGGCATGCCGCCCTTCGGCATTTACAATACAGTTGTACGCCAAATCGGTAAGTTTCCAGCTTCGGACACGATCCATACCGTAATAACGCCCCATGATCGTTCCGATTGTACAATTCCCGACCTCTTTTATATGGTTTTGGAGTGTATAGAAAAATTCTAATGTACTGCGGGGCGGAGTATCCCTGCCATCGAGAAAAGGATGAATGACGATCTTTCCTGCCGGGTTTTCCTTACGCGCCTGCGCCATAAATTTGAACAGATGATCTTGATGGGAATGAACGCCCTCGTCTTGAAGAAGCCCGAACAGATGAAAGTTGGATTGATTGGTATTCCAGTTCGACATAAGCTGTTTCCAGCTTGTACGTTGAAACAGACTGCCATTTTCCAATTGGTCATTGATGCGTTTCAGCTCCTGTTCGACAACTCTACCGGCACCCATGCTGAGATGGCCGACTTCGCTGGATCCCTGAAATCCGGCGGGTAACCCAACCGCCTCACCCGAAGCTTCCAATAGCGTGTGCGGATAAGTAGTTCTAAAATAATCCAGATTTGGTGTGTCAGCAGCCAAAACGGCATTCCCTTTTGGATTTGGATTCACGCCGACGCCGTCCATGACAATAAGAACAACAGGTTTCATAAATATTCTCCGATGATTAACCTGGAGAAATTCTTACATTATTATGATGTATGAAAACAGTTTATTTTTTAAGATACACTCGTCTATCGTCTTCCGCATTTTGAGCAACGATCTACCCAAAGTCTGCGACGTGTATGGCATGCGTAGCATGTCTTTTTCTTTACATAGAAAAAAACACCGACTAGAAAAAACGGGATAATAAATTCCATAATAATTAACCTTCTTAATATTGTTTAGGCTATAAACGAGAACACTCCAAACATAGTCGTTGAAATCTAACGTATATCAATAACGCAAAGGAGAACGAATAACATGCTGACCAAACGTTATTCGTTCATCCTCTGGTTAAATATTTAACGAATGATATTTAGGCGTTTGTTTCTAGAAGAGTGTCGAAACGTCGTAGGTAATCATCATGCCTGCGTTAATCCACCCGGTGGGTTCACCTTCGATATTGGAGTTAGTTCCTGCATTTGTCATCGCATTCCCGCGACCGTACAATTTGATAGCCAGCGGTAAATTTACGTTGAATTTTTCCAGCGGAATATCAATTGCTCCGCCAATAGTTGTTCCCAAACCACCGCCGTATAGTCCTGCTCCAACCTGTGCAGAAAACTGAACCGGTAAGGTTGCAGGGAAGACAAGCAGGTCATTCAGCCCGACATTGAACGTTCCAAGCACTGCCATACCATTAAAGTCAGCATCAGGGAAGCTGTACGTCAAAATCTCAAATCCAACACCAATGTTCAGCGGTCCTAAGGGTAAACCGTAAGGAGTACCAATCAGCAGTCCAAAGTTTGTTCCGCTTTGTCCTTCGAGATAAGCTCCTTTAACAATAGGCAGACCGACATTTAATCCCACGGCAAAACCATCTAAGGGGTTAACCGATTCTTCTTCTTCAAAAACATCTTCATCAATGTATTCTTCGGCTTCAACGACTTCTTCTTCAATGGCTTCTTCCTGTATATCTTGTGCAGAAAGCATGACAAGCCCAAAGGTCAAAACCACTAGGATTGTACCCATGTATGTTTTTCTCATCACTTTTCTCCTTTTATTACATGTTATTTGTACTCTAACCACACAGGACTTTACACGTAAAGCGGAACAATAATCAAGAAAATAATTAAATGGAGTTTATGGCAAGATTATGTATGAAAAAACGCTTATCACTCTCTCATTTATTTAATAAAATATTCCTTGCACCTAACGGATATTTTCACCGAATTTCGGCGGTATATTCCAAGGAGACATTGAGGGTAGACAGGAAGAAAACGCCGTCAATGAAGATATTAAAAAATATCAGAAGATAATTTTGATTACTCTTTGGATATATAAAAGACATGAATTTCATTCACAAACAACCAAGGAGATACTCATGAAAAGAGTTCTTACAATCCTTATGGTTCTTTCACTACCACTGGCTCTGTTCGCACAGATGTCGGTTTCCGGTACTGTCACAGATGCTGAAACCGGTAACGCATTAGCTGGAGCAAATGTGGTTGTTGAAGGAACAACATTAGGAGCTGCGGCAGATGCTGACGGCGCTTTCTCAATAAGCAATGTTCCTGCAGATGCCTCCATTACTGCTTCAATGATAGGATACGACAGCATGACGTTAGCTGCAGCCGCTAATTTGAATTTCAAATTAGAACAAGGCGCAATTAAACTAAGCGCATTAGAAGTGTTGGCATCCCGTGCAGACGCAAAAACCCCTGTTGCTTTTACAAATGTAAGTAAAGCCGATATGGAAGTTCGCCTGGGATCCCAAGATATACCAATGGCATTAAACACAACTCCTAGTGTATACGCAACCCAACAGGGTGGTGGAGCTGGTGATGCACGTATCAACGTTCGCGGATTTAATCAGCGTAATGTTGCCGTTATGATCAACGGTGTTCCGCAAAATGATATGGAAAACGGCTGGGTGTACTGGTCTAACTGGGATGGTGTTGGCGATGCCACATCTTCCATCCAGATGCAGCGCGGACTCAGTGCCGTGAACCTGGCAACTCCGTCTATTGGTGGAACAATGAATATTATCACCGATCCAACCGCTCTTACAAAAGGTGGGAAATTCAAAGGTGAAATTGGTGCCGGCGGATTCTTGAAATCAACCTTCAACTACAACACCGGCCTGATTGCCGATAAATATGCTTTCAGCACAACCATCGTGCGTAAAGTCGGTGACGGTCTCATTGATAAAACGTGGACGGATGCTTGGGCATATTACTTTGGCGCCAGTTATCAAATGGATGCCAAAAACCGGTTTGAATTGTATGCTATTGGAGCGCCACAGCGCCATGGACAAAATCTGTACAAACAGAATATCGCGGCATATGATAGTGCCTATGCGAAGACTGTTGAAGGGTTTGATGTAGATGCCATTAGTGCGTTTGTACAACATGAAGACGGACGGCTCTATAATGAAAACGCCAGTGCTGTGTCCAGTAGCTATGAAGGAAAACAATACTGGTATATGTATGGTGAAGGTGGTCTCTTTGGTGGTGGGCTCCAAGATAGACATGATCCTGATTTCCTCAATGAAAGAGAAAACTTTTTCCATAAACCATTAGTGAATTTGAACCACTATTTAACCATCAATGATAAGATGAGACTCTCATCCATTCTGTATTGGTCAGGTGGCTCCGGCGGTGGAACGGGTACTTATGGTTCAGTAAAATGGAATTACCATGCAGGTATATCAAGTCCTTCTCGTTGGGTTCATTATGATAAAACGATAGAAAACAACTCCAACGTAGATTCTACATTTTCATATACCGAAGCTAGATCATATGGTATTCTTCGTAATAGTATCAACCGTCAAAATACCATTGGTCTTATTTCTAAATTGAACTACGATTTCAGTGAAGAACTTAAGTTCCAGGTTGGATTAGACTGGCGTACAGCTGGTATCGAACATACAAGAGAAGTTAGAGATTTACTTGGTGGTGACTATTTTGTTGATCTTGATTACGATGATGATGACAACCCCTTTATGGTTGATCCCAATGCTGAATTTGGAACTAAGTCATATTTAGGTGACAACATTGATTACCATAATGAAACTACAGTTGATTGGATAGGTTTCTTTGGACAGGGTAGCTATTCTTCAGGTCCCATTTCTGCTTACGGTATGGCTGGGCTTTCTTCCATCGCTTACTCTTATCGGGATCACTTCACAGTTGAAGACAAAAAAATCGTTGCGGATCCAATTTCCACAATTCAGGTAAAAGGTGGAGCAATGTATGATGTGATGGGTGGATTAAGCCTTTTTGCTAACTTCGGTTTAGTAGAAAAACCACCAATCATGGACAACGTGATCTACTATGATGGTACTGTTGCATCTGACCCAATAAACGAAAAATTCCAAAGCATGGAAGCTGGTGTGAATTACACTGCTGGGAATATTGCTGTAAAAGCAAACTACTATAACACCGACTGGAAAGATCGTAACTTGACAAAAGCTGTTACTACAGGTCAAGGGTCTAGCGGTGATACAGACGTTATTTTCTTAACCGGTGTTAATCAGAACCATAGTGGTGTTGAAGTTGAAGCTTCTGCTCAATTAATTGACATGCTTCGTATCGACGCTGCATTAAGTTTTGGTGACTGGTCATTCGTTGATGATGCCAGTGGTACTTATCAAGACGAAGCTGGTGTAATTATAGGCGAATATGACTATGCTCTTAAAGACCTAATGGTAGGTGATATGCCTCAAACCTCTTATGTTGCTGGTGTTACCTTAACTCCTTTTTCTGGCTTAAAACTTCAAGTATTATACAATATGTATGATAATAACTATTCTGATTGGAGCCCAGACAGTCGTGAAATTGGCGATGATGGAGAAGCAGATCGTGAACAAGTTTGGATGGCTCCTGGTTATTCCAAAATGGATGTGCATCTTTTCTATGACCTTCCAAAAATGGCGGGCATGAAAGTGCAAGCATTTGCTCATCTTTTCAATGCACTTGATGATGTTTATGTTCAAGACGCTGTTGACAATAGTAAATACAACAGCTATGGCGACAATGTGCACGCTGCTCATAACGCTGAAGTATTTCTTGGAACACCAAGATACTTCAATGCAGGTATTTCAGTTAAGTTTTAAAAACTGACTTAATTACGCACAAAAAAGCCCCGATGTTTATCGGGGCTTTTTATTTACCTGTCATCCCGAACCGACGCAGGAACGTGAGGGATATGCATTTTCAACCCCCGGTGAGGATGATACGGAGCACCAAACTCAACTCCGGGGCAAAGAAAATTTAGATTCCTCATTCGTACCTCATTTCGGAACGACACAGTTTTTTTGTCATTCTGAACGCAGTGAAGAATCTACATTTTTAAACTCTACACGAATGCCTAGTGCACAAAGCTGAACCCCCAACACAAAATTAAGTAGATTCCTCATTCGTACTTCATTTCGGAACGACACATACTATTTTCTGTCATCCCGAACCGACGCAGGAACGTGAGGGATCTATATCGTCAAACCCGGTGCATTATTATAGGACATCAAACATAA